>JAYUHN010000144.1:0-5816 GCA_043766965.1 Ramlibacter sp.
CGGCGGTCATGGTTTGCGCCGCCGCTTCAGGTCGGCGCAATAGTCCCGGGCCTGTGGTTCGGGCGTGAGGGACACCGAGCGGAACCGCAACGCCGGGTCCAGGTACCGGGGGATGCCGATGTCCTCATCGACATGCCCGGCGCCGGCCAGCAGCACCACTGTCTTCCCCGGGACGACGGCCTGCGCCAGCGTCTGCGCCATGCTGCGATCGCGGGCAATCTGGATGCGGGCCATCGGACCGATCTGGCTCTCCGGCAACTGGTTGCAGTGTCCGAGCCGGATCGCCTGCTGCTGGGCCTTGAGCGCTGGTCCGGGCAGCAACTTGTCCAGGCTCTGGTCTGCCATGGCGGTGCGCATCGCGGCGCGCGAGAGGTTGCCGCCCACGACCGGCACTTTGGCAACCACCGCGGCCATCACCGCCGGTCCATAAGCTGCCCACGGCCAGCCGGAGTCGTCCCAATGCAGCGCGGTTCGGATCGCCGCTTCGGTGGCGTCCTGCGCCAGGCCTGCCGTGGAAGCGCCCTGTTCCGCCATTTCCAGCGCCAGTGTCGCAAGCTGTCCCCGGGCCACCAGGGCCTGGACCACGCGGCGGTGCATCTGCTGGTGGCCGGGAGCGTCGTGTTGCTCGCCAAGAAGAAGCACATCGACCGGCGCCGCGGCGTCGTCGATCGGCATGGCAGGCAGCAGCGGGATCGGAGGCGAAGCGCAACTGGCGAGCAACAGCAGGACGATGGCGACGATTCGCAGATGCATGCAAGATACTAAGCCCTCGCGCGGCGCCGCGTGGCTGCTCCCCATGACGCTGAACTCTCCTGTCCGCATTGCCGGCTCCCTGCTGCTCGCACTTGCCGGCGCCGGCACGTGCGCCTGGCTGCACACGCCGCTGCCCTGGATGATCGGGCCACTGGTGGTGACGGCCGTCGCCTCCATGCGCGGCGCGCAGACACAGAGCTGGAACCCGCTGCGCAATGTGGGGCAGTGGACCATCGGCAGCGCGCTCGGGCTGTACTTCACGCCGCAGGTCGCAGGGCTGCTTGCCAGCCTGTGGTGGGTGATCGTGCTGGCGGTCGCCTGGGCGCTGGCGCTGGGCTGGGGCTTCGGCGAATGGTTGTACCGTGGCCAGGCGGCGCGTCTGCCAGGCAGCGAGCACCAGAAGCGGGCCACCTGCTATTTCGCCGGCTCGATCGGTGGCGCGTCCGAAATGACGCTGCTGTCGGAACGCCAGGGCGCGCGAACCGATCTGGTCGCGGCCAGTCACAGCCTGCGGCTGCTGCTGGTCACGATCCTGCTTCCCTTCGCCTTCACATTCAGCGGATTGCACGGAATCGATCCGACACCGCCGGGCCCGCGGATCGTGCACTGGGACGGGTTGGCCCTGCTGGCGCTGGCGACAGGCACGGGCGCCTGGCTGATGGAGCGGACCGGCCGCGCCAATCCGTGGTTCATCGGCGCGCTGCTGGTTGCGATGGGCCTGACCATTGGCGGCATCGAACTGTCGGCCATTCCGCAGTGGATGACGAACCTGGCGCAACTCGTCATTGGTGTCAGCCTGGGCGTGCGGTTCGAGGCGCGATTCGTTCACACCGCGCCGTTCTGGCTGGCGTCGGTCATCTCCGGGACTTTAGGGATGATTGTGTTGAGTGCAGGCTTTGCCGCACTGCTGGCATGGACAACGGGTGTGCATCCGGCGACCATGATCCTGGGGACCTCGCCGGGCGGCATCACCGAAATGGCGATCACGGCGAAGGTGCTTCAGCTCGGCGTGCCGATGGTGACCGCCCTGCAGGTCTGCCGCCTGGTCGCCGTGCTGATGCTGGTTGGACCGCTGTTCCGCTGGCGCTACGGCAGCGAAACAGCGGGTTAACGAAAAGAACTCAGTGCATCACGAGTGGATTCTGGGCCAGCTCCGCATAGCCGTCCAGGGTGCTCTCCACTTCTTCCTGGGTCGGCGTGTTTTCCTGCCAGGCGTTGATCTGGCGCTGGAAAGCGTCAGCCCACGAGCCGTCGAGATACACCTCTTTGTTGGAGCGTTTGTCCACGATTTCGAAGCCGTGCCGCACGCTGCGTGGGGTCGGCTCGCCTTCCAGCGGCTCGTTGGCCTGCATGTGCACGACGACGAAGGCCTCGGAGTCATAAAGCATTTGCATTGAAGAATTCCTTTACCGCGTTATCTGGCAACGTTCGGACCGCTTTCAAGGTGGACCGGGATAACGCGGGTGGCCCCTCCTCTGGGCAAAGAGTAGGCAGAGGCGGCGTCAGGGCCTGTCGGTAGACGACCACTGCTGATCGACATAATCCCCGTTCGCCTGTGTCAGACGGATGCGCAAAGGCACGTAGTCCACGCCGATTCCAAGCCACAGCTCCACCCGGATGTCGTACAGCCGTCTCGGTAGCCGAACCAGCTTGCGGGTCAGTGTCGGGCCGCCAGGCAGTTCCAGAGTCTCGTCCCCCTCCACTGTGAACACCCACGGCTCGGCATCCCGGGCCCCTGCAGTGACGATCGAGATGCCGCTGCCGGGCGGGAACCGTCCCGGGTCGGCGGCCAGCATCGATGCAAGCTGCATGAAGACGCTCACGCGGTCCTGGGCGCCGGCGACAAGAGGAAGCTGGGGTGCATTGCTGCTGAAGACAAGGGTGCCGCTGTCGCGCTCGAAATGAGTGGCCTGCTCGCCACGGCCCTTGTCGCTGAAACGGGATGGGGCCAGCCCCTGCGCCGTGATGCGGCCGGTGCTGCGTTGCGAGCGCGACCGAAGCAGCGGCGACGCATATTCGAGCGTCGCCTCGTATTCGCTGCCGTCATGGCGCCAGAGCAGCTGACCCTTCAGGTTCCAGGCTTGCCCGCGGGACCGCCCTGCGACGTCGTACTGGAGCCGTACCGGGCCGGGGATCGCGTAGGCCGTTGCGGCGACGGGCTCCGCCGTCGGTTCGATCGCCGCGGGGACGGACGCCGGAGCGGACGCGGCCGGCGACACGTGTGTCCGGGCAACCGGCGCAACCGGCGCAACCGGCGCGAGAAGTTCGGCCGGCGCGACGGGTAAGACGGTGGTCGCTGCTCGCGCACTGCTGCTCCGCGTCGCGGGCGGGATCGTGTCCATGGGCGCGGGCGCCGGCTGCCCCGGCTGCGCAATCGACAAGACCCTGATCACGAGGGCTCGAATCTCGGCCGGCCGCTGCGGTTGCAGCAGCAGCGGCCGGTCGAACAGAAGCAGGTGCGCAGCCAGTACCAGCAGGGTCAGCAGCGCCAAGCGCTTTGGGCCGATCGGCTGCGGGAAAGATGCCAGGGAGCTCAGGCTTGCCATCCGAGGTCCCTCGACAACTGCACTGCGGCGGCGCGCAGCGGGCCTTCCACCGAGCCCCTCCACTCGGGGTCGAAAGTCGCCGTAGAACCGAGGGCGATGATGCCGAGCACCATATGTCCATCCGAGTCGAACACCGGAACGCAGAACCCCACGATGCCGGGTAGCAGCGTATCCACGACGCGGGCAGCCCCGCGCTCGCGCACCTCGTCCAGCAACTGCCGCGTTTCCGCCATGCTGGTCGGCAGGTCGGTGCGTCCCACTTTCTGCGATCGGGCGATCTCCTCCTTGAGCAGCGGGGCGATGGCGTCGCGCGACAGGTAGGCCGCGAAGCAGCGGCCGGTAGCGGACGAAAGCAGCGGCATCACGTCGCCGAGCCGGAGGTTCACAGTGACCGTGTGCGGGGACTCTTCCCAATGAATGATGGTCGGCCCGTGGTTGCCCCAAACCGCCAGCGCCAGGGTCTGGCCGCCGATCTGTTCCATGATCCTGGGCACCCGTTCGCGCGCGAGCTTCACCGCGTCGATGCGCGAGAGCGACGCCAGTCCCAGCTTGAGCGCGGCAGGCCCCAGGTCGTAGCGGGTGCTGGTCGTGTCCTGCGCCACCAGTCCGAGCCGCTGGAAGCTCACCAGGTAGCGGTGGGCCTTGGCCGCGCTCATGCTGGCGGCAGCGGCCAGGTCTCTCAGCATCAACGGACCCGCGCCCTTGGCCAGCACATCCAGCAAGCCGAAGCCGACCTCGACCGACTGGATCCCGGCCCGCTCCTTCATTGCGTGCTCGGTCCGATAGAATTACGTTTAAGTAAATTCATTTCGCAATGCGTAATGTGAACGACTCTAGCGCGTTCGCAGCCGGGGGGCAAATCCGATGAAGCTTGCAACGTACAGGGACGGCTCTCGCGACGGTCAACTGGTGGTGGTGTCGCGCGACCTTGCCACGGCGCATTATGCGACCGGCATCGCGCAGAAAATGCAGCAGGTGCTGGACGACTGGAGCTTCCTTTCACCGCAACTGCAGGACCTGTATGACGCCGTCAACAGCGGCCGGGCGCGCCATGCCTTCGGGTTCGATCCGGCGCAGTGCATGGCGCCGTTGCCGCGGGCCTACCAGTGGGCCGACGGCTCAGCGTTCATCAACCACGTGGAGCTGGTGCGGGCTGCTCGCAACAGCGAAGTGCCCAGGACTTTCTACGACGACCCATTGATGTACCAGGGCGGCAGCGACGACTTCCTGGGGCCGCGTGACGACGTGCCGGTGGCGTCCGAGGAGTACGGCATCGACTTCGAGGCGGAGGTCGCGGTGATCACCGCCGACGTCCCGATGCTGGCAACGCCGGAACAGGCGCTGGACGGAGTCCGCCTGTTGATGATCGCCAACGACGTGTCCCTGCGCAACCTGATTCCGGCGGAGTTGGCCAAGGGCTTCGGCTTCCTCCAGAGCAAGCCCGCGACCGCGTTCGGTCCGGTGGCGATCACGCCCGATGAGGTGGGCCCTGCCTGGAAGCAGGGCAGGCTGCACCTGACCCTGCAAAGCTTCTGGAACGGACGCAAGGTCGGCATGTGCGAGACGGGGCCCGAGATGACGTTCCATTTCGGACAGCTGATCGCGCATCTCTGCAAGACGCGCAACGTGCGCGCGGGCAGCATCATCGGCTCCGGTACCGTCAGCAACAAAGGTGTGCCCGCCGCCGACGGCAAGACCGAGTGGCCCAAGGGCTACAGCTGCATCGCCGAAAAGCGCGCCATCGAAACCATCCAGGACGGCAAGCCTTCGACCGGATTCATGAAATTCGGCGACACCATCCGGATCGAGATCAGGGGAAAGGACGGCGAGAGCCTGTTCGGCGCGATCGAGCAGAAGATCGTCGCGGCCCGCTGATAGCCGCAAATCACCTCACGGAGCAGCCGACCATGCAACGAAGAAATTTCCTGGCCGCCTCCGGCGCCTTGCTGACCGCGCTCAGGGTCTGGGCCCAGAGCTTTCCCGAGCAGCCGGTGCGCTGGATCGTCCCCTATCCGGCCGGTGGCGGCACCGACGTGCTCGCGCGCACGCTCGCCGAGGCAATGCGGCCCGCGCTGGGCCAACAGATCCTGGTGGACAACCGCCCGGGCGCGGCGACCAACATCGGCGGTGAGCTGGTCGCGCATGCGAAGCCGGATGGCTACACCGTCATTTCCGCGGACAACGCCATCCTGGCGTTCAACGAGCACCTGTTCAGCAAGCTGCCCTTCAATCCCGAAAAGGACTTCACCTACATCGGCGCGATCGGCCGCTTTCCGCTGGCGCTGGTGGTGAACCCGGACTTCCCGGCCCGGACGGTGAAGGAATTCATCGCCTACGCCAAGGCCACCCCGGGCCGCCTGAATTACGCCTCGCCGGGCAATGGCTCACCGCACCACCTCGCGATGGAGTTGTTCAAGAACCGCACCGGCACGTTCATCACGCACATCCCCTATCGCGGAGCGGCGCCGGCCGTGCAGGACGTGATGGCAGGCCAGGTGCCCTGCATGTTCCTGGACC
>JAYUHN010000145.1:0-2150 GCA_043766965.1 Ramlibacter sp.
GCTGCCGGTGCTGCTGGCGGTGACGGTCAGCCTGGCGCCGCAGACGCGGCTGTACCGCACGTTCTTTCTCGACGAGATCGAGCAAGACTACGTTCGCACCGCGCGCGCCAAGGGCCTGACCGAGCGGGTGATCCTGCTGCGCCACGTGCTGCGCAATGCGCTGATCCCCATCCTGACCAGCATCGGCACCGGGCTGCCGGGCATCTTCGTCGGCTCGTTTTTGATCGAGGTTTTCTTCTCGATCCCCGGCCTCGGGCGCGAGGTGCTGTTGGCGGTCAATCGCAGCGACTACCCGGTGATCCAGGCGGTCACGGTGTACCTGGCGGCGATCACGATGCTGATCAATGTGCTGACCGACGTGCTCTACAAACTCGTCGATCCGCGGGTGGTGCTGAAGTGAACCTGAACTCACCAATTCCTTGCCTGCTGATAGATGAGGCGCGCGATCTCGCCGACGGTGTGCTCTGCTCCGCGAATGTCCTCCGGCCTGCGGCCTCCTCCTTTATTTCGCTCCGCAAAGCCCACCGTCAGCGTGATCCGTCAGCGCCGAGGCTGCTCGACGAATACAAGGCGCTGTTGCCTGTGCCGGGGACGCTGGGTATCTCACGCAGCGAAACAAGGGAGGAGGCGAAGCCGGGGGACATTCGCGGAGGGAGGTGCCCAGTGTCCCCGGCGCGCGCGCTGGAGCAACTGAAATGAGCGCCACGCTGCCGTCGTCGTCGATGCTGCGCGCCACAGACCGCTCTGATGGCGTGTGGTCGTCGGCCTGGCGGCGTTTTCGCGGCGATCGCGTCGGGCTGGTGTCGCTGGCGATCGTGATCGCGTTCCTCGTGCTGATCGCGCTGTCGGCGCTCGGTCTGGTGGCCGGCCACTGGCAGCGTGAAGTCGGCGTACCGTATGCGAACCCGACCTTCCTCGGGCCCACGCCACCGTCGCCGGTGGCCCTGATCGAGGAGGGCAAGGGCCCGCCGGTGGACATCTCGGCGGTGGATCCGCTGGCGCCGCGCTATGCCGAATGGGCCGAGCTGGCAGCGAAGTTCAAGGTTGACGAAGAGGTGCGTGCCAACACGCTGCCGCTGGGCGGCGACCGGCTCGGCCGCGACGTGCTGGCCAAGGCGATCAAAGGGGCCGAGATCTCGATCTTCGTCGGCGTGCTGGCCGCGCTGCTGGCCACCGCGATCGGCACCGCGCTCGGTGCCGTGAGCGGCTTCGTTGGCGGGCGCATCGGCGACCTGCTGGAGTGGGTCTACAACGTGTTCACTTCCATCCCCGGCATCCTGCTGATCTTCGCGTTCGCGGCTGTCTTCGGGCGCGGCACGACCACGGTGGTGCTGATCCTCGGCCTGACCGGCTGGACCGGCATCTACCGGCTGGTGCGCGCCGAATTTTTGAAGCATGCGGTGCGCGACTACGTGCGCGCGGCCGAAGCCATCGGCGCCAGCGTCGCCTCGCGGATGTTCCGCCACATCCTGCCCAATGTCAGCCATGTGGTGCTGGTGCAGTTGTCGATTCTGACGGTGGGCTTCATCAAGGCGGAGGTGATCCTGAGCTACCTGGGCCTCGGCGTGTCGATCGATCAGGTGTCGTGGGGCACGATGTTGGCCGAATCGCAGGTCGAGCTGCTGCTCGGCTGCTGGTGGCAGCTGGCGACCGCGACGGTCTTCATGGCAGTGTTCGTCACCGCGTTCTCGCTGTTCACCGACGCGCTGCGTGACGCACTCGACCCGAAGCTGCGGGGGCTGGAATGATGGCGCCACCGCCGGTGCTGCTGAGTCTGCCGCTGTTGAGCCTGAACAACCTGCGGGTGTCCTTTCGCACCAGCAGGCACGGCGGCGTGGTGCAGCGCACGCAGGCGGTCGGGTGCGTGGTGGATGGCATCGCGCAAGGCATCAGCTTCGACATCCCCGAGCACACCACGGTGGCGTTGGTCGGCGAATCCGGTTCAGGCAAAAGCGTCACCGCGATGGCGATCCTGAACCTGCTGCCCGACAACGCCGAGCGGCAGGGTGCGATCACCTTCCAGGGCCGCGACCTGCTCGCGGCCACGCGGCGCGAATTGCAGGCGCTGCGCGGCAAGGACATCGCCTGCGTGTTCCAGGACCCGATGTCGTCGCTGAACCCGGTGTTCACCGTCGGCGCGCAGCTGTGCG
>JAYUHN010000146.1:0-5762 GCA_043766965.1 Ramlibacter sp.
CCATGGGCCAACGCCCAGAAGGCCCTGGCGAACATCAAGGTCGAAGTCGAACTTGGCTTCGACGTCGCCACGGCCGTGAAGGAGGCGGGCCGCTGCCTCAACTGCGACGTGCAGACCGTGTTCGCCGAGCCCCTGTGTATCGAATGCGACGCCTGCGTCGACATCTGCCCGATGGACTGCATCACCTTCACCGAGAACGGCGCCGAGGCGGATCTGAGAACCCGCCTGAAGGCGCCGGCGTTGAACCTGGCGCAGGACCTGTACGTCTCGGGCGGCCTCAAGACCGGCCGCGTCATGGTCAAGGACGAGGACGTCTGCCTGCATTGCGGCCTGTGCGCCGAGCGCTGTCCCACCGGGGCGTGGGACATGCAGAAGTTCCTGCTGAAAATGACGCCGGCCGGACCCGCATGCCGCTCTGTGCCAAGCGCTGCACAGCCCTCGGGCCTGGGAGTACTCGCATGAAGCGCATCGAAGCCGTCAACGATTTCGTGATCAAGTTCGCCAACGTCAACGGGTCCGGTTCGGCCTCGGCCAACGAGCTGTTCGCCAAGGCCATCCTGCGCATGGGCGTGCCGGTCAGCCCGCGCAACATCTTTCCAAGCAACATCCAGGGACTGCCGACCTGGTACGAGGTGCGGGTGACGGAGAAGGGACATTTGGGCCGGCGCGGCGGCATCGACATGATGGTCGCGATGAACCCGCAGACCTGGGACGCCGACATCGCCGAACTCGAACCCGGCGGTTACCTGTTCTACGACAGCACCCGGCCGCTTCCGCCCTCGAAGTTCCGCCCCGACATCCACGTGGTCGGGATGCCGCTGACCGAGATCTGCAACGCGGTCTACAGCGATCCGCGCCAGCGCCAGCTGTTCAAGAACATCGTGTATGTGGGTGCGTTGTCGGTGCTGCTCGGGGTCGAGCCCGAGGTGATCGAACAGCTGTTCGGCGAGCAGTACAAGGGCAAGGAAAGGCTGCTGGCGTCCAACGTGCAGGCGCTTCACCTCGGACGCAATTTCGTCAAGGAGAACTTGCCGGAACCGCTCGGGCTGCGGGTGCAGCGGGCCGACAAGGTTGGCGACCGGATCTTCGTCGACGGCAATGCCGCTGCCGCGCTCGGATGCGTCTACGGGGGTGCCACAGTGGCGGCCTGGTATCCGATCACGCCGTCGTCGTCGGTGGCTGAAGCGTTCCAGAAGTACTGCGCGAAGTTCCGCGTCGATCCGGCGACCGGCCAGAGCCGCTACGCCATTGTCCAGGCCGAGGACGAGATCGCGTCGATCGGCATGGTCGTCGGCGCCGGCTGGAACGGGGCCCGGGCCTTCACCGCCACCTCGGGACCGGGCGTCTCGCTCATGACCGAGTTCATCGGCCTGGCCTATTTCGCCGAGATTCCCGTGACCATCATCAATGTCCAGCGCGGCGGGCCGTCCACCGGCATGCCGACACGGACCCAGCAAGCCGACATCCTGGCGTGTGCCTATGCCTCGCATGGCGATACCAAGCATGTGCTGCTGTTCCCGGAAGACCCGCACGAATGTTTCGAGCATGCAGCCTGCGCGCTCGACCTGGCAGACCGGCTGCAGACCCCGGTATTCGTCATGACGGATCTCGACATCGGCATGAACCAGCGCCTGTGCCGGCCGTTTGTCTGGGAGGAGGGCCGGACTTACGATCGCGGCAAGGTGATGACGGCCGACGAGCTGGAAGCAGGCAAGGATTTCGGCCGCTACAAGGACGTGGACGGCGACGGCATTCCGTGGCGCACCTTGCCGGGCACCCATCCGACCAAGGGCAGCTACTTCACGCGCGGTACCACGCGCGATGCCTACGCACGGTATTCGGAGCGGGGCCCGGACTACATCTACAACGTGGAGCGCCTGCTGGCAAAGTTCGCCACCGCGGCCACGCTGGTGCCGCAGCCGGTACTGCGCCCGGCCGCCCGCAAGACCCGCATGGGCGTCATCTATTTCGGTTCGACCAGCCCCGCCATGCAGGAAGCGCTGGAAGTCCTGACCGCCGCGGGGATCGATCTGGACGCGCTCCGGTTGCGCGCGTTCCCGTTCCCGGCCAGCGTGCGCCATTTCCTGGCCGCCCATGACAAGGTGTTCGTGGTGGAGCAGAACCGCGACGCGCAGATGCGCAGCCTGCTGGTCAACGAGCTGGAGATCGACCCGGCCCGGCTGGTCAAGGTGCTGCATTTCGACGGCACGCCGATCACGGCCCGCTTTATCGCCAATGCCATCACCGGCCACATCGAGAAGGGCGCCGTCCCGGCTGCGCGCCCGCCGCAACCCAGGAAGCAAACGGCATGACCTACCTGACCAAGCCACGCCTGCATCACCCCACGCTCGAAACCAACAAGGTCGGCTATACCCGGCGCGACTACGAAGGCAAGATCTCGACGCTGTGCGCCGGATGTGGCCACGACTCGATCTCCGCGGCCATCATCCAGGCCTGCTGGGAGCTGGACATCCAGCCGCACCGTATCGCCAAGCTGTCCGGCATCGGCTGCAGTTCCAAGACGCCGGACTATTTTCTCGGCGCGTCGCATGGGTTCAATACCGTGCACGGGCGCATGCCGTCGGTGCTGACAGGCGCCAACCTGGCCAATCGCGACCTCCTTTACCTGGGCGTTTCCGGCGACGGCGATTCCGCGTCGATCGGCCTGGGCCAGTTCGCGCACGCGATGCGCCGCGGCGTGCGGATGGCGTACATCGTCGAGAATAACGGGGTCTACGGCCTCACCAAGGGCCAGTTCTCGGCGACCGCCGACCAGGGCTCCAAAAGCAAGAAGGGCGTGATCAACAGCGACAGCCCGGTGGATCTGGTCGCGATGGCTCTGCAGTTGGGTGCCACCTATGTCGGGCGCAGCTTTTCGGGCAACAAGTCCCAGCTGGTGCCGCTGGTCAAGGGGGCGATGGCGCACGGCGGTGCCGCCTTCATCGACGTGATCAGTCCTTGTGTGGCCTTCAACAACCATCCGGGAAGCACCAAAAGCTACGACTACGTGCGGGAGCACAACGAAGCCGTCAGCCGGATCGATTTCATCAGCCCGCGCGAAGAGATCACGATCGAGCACGTGCCGGGGGAAGTGGTCGATGTGCGGCAACACGACGGCTCGCTGCTGCGCCTGCGCAGCCTGCATGCGGATTACGACCCCACCGACCGCCACGCCGCGATGAGCTTCATGCAGGCCCACCAGGCGCGAGGAGAAGTGGTGACAGGCCTGCTTTACGTCGACCCGCTGGCGACCGATCTGCATACGGCGTTCAACACCAGCGCCACCCCGCTGAACGCGCTGGCGGCCGGCGAGCTTTGCCCCGGGTCGGCCGCACTGGGCAAGATCAACGCCTCCTTGCGCTAAGGCCGACGCGCGCCTACATTCACAGTCCAGGAGGCACATCATGGCTGAACGCACGGTTTTCCAGCCGATTTCGCAAAAGCGCGTGGTCAGCCTGGGGCAGCATGCCAGTGTGCGAGAGGCGGCCGGCGTCATGACGCGGGCCAATTGCGGCAGCGTCCTGGTCATGGAGCCACCGGAATCGCTGCTCGGCATCGTGACCGAGCGCGACCTGATGACGCGGGTGCTGGCCAAGGGACTCGATCCGCAGCGGACCCAGCTGCGCGACATCATGACCCCCAACCCGCTGTGCGTGCCGCCGGAAACGCTGATCTCCGATGCGGTCGTCATCATGCTGGAGCGGGGCTTTCGCCACCTGCCGATCATCGGGCCGGGCTCCAAGATCCTGGGGGTGTTTTCGGTGCGGGACGCGCTTCCGCGCGAAATCGGTGCCGCGCTCAGCCAGGCCGAATTCAACGAACAGGTCAACGACGCGCTAGGCTGACGCCGCTTGGGCGCCGCGTAGCGATCAACTGCCCTTGCGCCGCGCCCGCGAGAGTGCCAAGGCGGCCGCTATCACGCCCAGCTTGCGCGTCGCGTCGTCGTCATCCGGAACGGTTGGGACTTCGAGTGAGGCTTTCGCCTGGTGGAATCGATAGCGGTCCAGCGCTTCGTCGGCTTGCTGCTCTGACCAGGCTTGCCAGCCGGTGCGCTCTGCAGTGATGGGTTCCAGGCTGATGCAATCAACAGGGCAGACCGCGACGCACAGCTCGCAGCCAGTGCAATAAGGCTCAATCACGGCGTGCATCTGCTTGTTGCTCCCCAGGATCGCGTCGGTGGGGCACACCGGCAAGCACAGCGTGCACCCAATGCACCAGGCTTCGTCGATCACCGCGACGGTGCGTGGAGCTTCGACTCCGTTGGCTGGGTTCAGCGGCAGCTCGGGCCGGCCCGTGAGCGCCGCGAGCCGGGCGATGCCGTCGGCCCCACCCGGGGGACATTGGTTGATTTCGGCTTCGCGGCCGGCGAGCGCCTGCGCATAGGCCAGGCAGTCCGGATAGCCGCAGCGCGTGCACTGCGTTTGCGGCAAGGCGGAATGGATCCGCTCGGCCAGCGGCCTCACGCCGAGTGCGTGACTTTCCTCGTCAGCGCCGCTGCGGCGGAAGGCTTGGCGTCGGCCTTGATCATCGGCCCGGTGTTGTACTTCAGGATAAATTCCTTCACCTGCGGATACACCGTTTCACGCCAGCGCCGGCCGCTGAAGATGCCGTAATGACCGGCGCCCTTCACTTCGAGGTGCTTCTGCCGGACCTTGGGAACGTTGACGCACAGGTCGTGGGCGGCCTCGGTCTGGCCAGAGCCGGAAATGTCGTCCAGTTCGCCTTCGACCGTGAAATGCGCCGTCGTGGTGATGTCTTCCGGACGCACGCGTTCGAGGTCGCCGTTTTCGCTGATCACGTCCCAGGTGCCGTTGACCAAAGCGAATTCCTGGAACACGACCCGGATGGTTTCGAGGTAGTAGTCCGCGTCCATGTCGAGCACCGCGTTGTACTCGTCGTAGAACTTGCGGTGTGCTTCGGTGCTGGCGTCGTCGCCCTTGATCAGGTCCTTGAAGTAGTCGTAGTGGCTCGACATGTGGCGATCCGGATTCATCGCCACGAAGCCGGTGTGCTGCAGGAAGCCGGGGTAGACGCGCCGGCCGGCGCCCGGAAAGTTGGTTGGAACGCGATAGATCACATTGTTCTCGAACCAGTCGTAGCTCTTGTTCATCGCCAGGTTGTTCACTGCCGTCGGCGATTTGCGCGCGTCGATCGGGCCGCCCATCATCGTCATGGTCAGCGGCGTGACCTCGCCGCGCGACGCCATCAGCGACACCGCGCCCAGCACAGGCACTGTCGGCTGGCAGACGCTGATGACGTGGCAGTTGCCGTAAATTCCCTGCAGGTGCCGGATGAACTTCTGGATGTAATTGACGTAATCGTCGAGGTGGAATTCGCCTTGCTCCAGCGGCACCGTCCGGGCGTTCTTCCAGTCGGTGATGTAGACCTTGTGGTCCTTCAGCATCGTGCGCACCGTGTCGCGCAAAAGCGTCGCGTAGTGGCCCGAAAGCGGGGCGACGATCAACACGGCGGGCTGGCCTTTGAGCTTGGTGAGCGTCTTCGGATCGTCCGAAAAGCGCTTGAAGCGCCGCAGTTCGCAGAACGGCTCGTCGATTTCGATCCGCTCATGAACCGCAACGTCGATGCCGTCCACGTTGACGGTCGTCAGGCCGAAAGCGGGCTTCTCGTAGTCCTTGCCAAGGCGGTAGACCAGGTCGAAACCAGCCGCCATCCGCTGCGCCAGCGGGTTCTGGCCAAACGGCGATAGCGGGTTGCTATAAAGCTTCGCGGCCGCTTGCGCAAAATCGGCAAACGGCTCCATC
>JAYUHN010000147.1:0-5755 GCA_043766965.1 Ramlibacter sp.
GGCGAGCGCGAGGCGCGCATCGCCAAGAAGGAAATGGTCGAGGCCAACCTCCGCCTGGTCATCTCGATCGCCAAGAAATACACCAACCGCGGGCTGCAATTCCTCGACCTCATCCAGGAAGGCAACATCGGCCTGATGAAGGCGGTCGACAAGTTCGAATACCGCCGCGGCTACAAGTTCTCGACCTACGCCACGTGGTGGATCCGCCAGGCGATCACGCGCTCGATCGCCGACCAGGCGCGCACGATCCGCATCCCGGTGCACATGATCGAGACGATCAACAAGATGAACCGCCTGTCGCGCCAGCACTTGCAGGAGTTCGGCTTCGAGCCCGATGCGCCGACGCTGGCCGAGAAGATGGAGATCCCGGAAGACAAGATCCGCAAGATCATGAAGATCGCGAAAGAGCCGATCTCGAGGGAAACGCCGATCGGCGACGACGACGATTCGCACCTGGGCGACTTCATCGAAGACACCAACAACACGGCACCGATCGAAGCCGCCATGCAGGCCGGCTTGCGCGACGTGGTGAAAGACATTCTCGACAGCCTGACGCCGCGCGAAGCAAAGGTGCTGCGCATGCGTTTCGGCATCGAGATGAGCACCGACCACACGCTGGAAGAAGTCGGCAAGCAGTTCGACGTGACGCGCGAGAGGATCCGGCAGATCGAAGCCAAGGCGCTGCGCAAGCTCAAGCATCCGAGCCGCAGCGACAAGCTGCGCAGCTTCATCGACACGCTCTAAGTCATGGATTGCGGGTCAAGCCCGCAATGACAAAACAGCTGTCATCCCGGCCTCGAGCCGGGATCCATGACTTCAAAGCCGCGCGATGCGCGGCTTTGTTTCTGGCTGGCCTGCGCCCGGACGCATCCGCCGCGACCTGTCTCGCTGCTACCGCCCCAGCCCCTTGAGCCGGTCCGGCTGCACGATCTCGATCCAGTACCCGTCCGGGTCCTTGATGAAGGCCACGTCCTTCATCTTTCCCTGATCGGGACGCTTGACGAAGGTCACTTCGTTTTCGTCGAACCAGGCGACCGCGGCATCCAGATCAGGCACCGAAAAACAGATGTGACCGAATCCCTGCGGCTGGGCGTTGCCGTCGTGGTACCTGAATCCGGTATCTTTTTCCGTGCCCCAGTTGTGCGTCAACTCCAGGATCCCGCGCTGGCTGAAGGTCCACGCCGTGCGCTCGCCATCATCCTGCGGCGGCGTGTCCGCCTCGGCGGGGCGGTGCAGAAAGTAAAGCGAGAACTTCATTTCGGGGAAGTCGAGCTTGCGTAGCACGCGCATGCCCATCACCCGGGTGTAAAAGTCCAGCGCCACCTGTGGGTCCTTGACCCGAAGCATCGAATGGTTCAGGACGAAACCGCTGGTGGCGGGAGCCACTGTCGCAGTCACTCCAGGATGGGTTTCGGTGTGGAAGCTCATTGAAACCGCCACGATCGCGATGCGGACATCACCCCATCGCCTTTGCGCGCGTCCCGACGGGCGATGCGCGGCTGCCGATGTTGTTCAGCACCGTGAGGGCCGGTGTCGCCTGGGCCTGCTGCTGTCGCCTCTCCAGCGCCAGCATGGCTTGCCGCAGGTAGCGCAGGCTGGTCACCCGCAGGAACGAGGCGAAGTTGGGCGCCTCGCCCCGCCGCGCCAGGATCTCGTCGTGGAATTTCACGATCAGCGCGTTGGTCGTGCAGCCTTCCTCTTCAGCCATCTCGGCCAGGATGTCCCACACCATGTTCTCAAGCCGGATGCTGGTCAGGACGGTGCGGATGCGGACCGTGCGCGAGCGTTGCTCGTACTGGATCGGATCGGCTTTGACGAAGTAATCACACATGGCGGGCTCCTTCACCGGGCGTCAGATGGCGCGCTCGGTCATCTGCCGGGCAATATGGTCGGCCTGCCGGATCGCCAGCGTCACGATGGTCAATGTCGGATTCTCCGCCCCACCGGTGGTGAACTGGCTGCCATCGCTGACGAACAGGTTGGGAATGTCATGCGACTGGCCCCACTTGTTGACCACGCCGTCCTGCGCGCGAGCGCTCATGCGGCAGGTGCCCATGTTGTGCGTGGAAGGATAGGGCGGCGTGCGGAAAGTGCGCACCGCGCCGGCGGCCTCGTAGATCCGCTCGCCCTGGGTGAAGGCGTGGTTGCGCATGGCGATGTCGTTGTCGTGGTCGTCGAAGTGGACGTTGGGGACATAGTTGCCCCACTGGTCCTTGACGTTGCCGTTCAAAGTGACCCGGTTGCTTTCGCGCGGCATGTCCTCGCCCACCAGCCACATGCCGGCGAGGTTGGCGTAATTGTCCATCCACCACGCGAAGTCGGCCCCCCAGCCGCCCGGATTCAGGAAAGCTGCCATGAAAGGCACGCCCAGGGCCAGCGTTTCGAGCTCGTAGCCGCCGACGAAGCCGCGGTTGGGGTTGTTCGGCGCTTCGTCGCGCACGATGCCGGCCATGGTGGTGCCGCGGTACATGTGCACCGGCTCCTTGAACGCCGCGTACACCGAGCCCGTCATGTGACGCATGTAATTGCGCCCGACCTGGCCCGAGGAATTGGCCATGCCATCCTTGAACCGGTTGGAGGCCGACAGCAGCAGCAGCCGCGGCGTTTCGATCGAGTTGCCCGCCACGCAGACGACGCGGGCCTTTTGCCGCTGCTCCTTGCCGTCCTTGTCGAAATACAGCACGCCTGTCACCTTGCCCGCGTCGTTGTGCTCGATGCGCGAGACATGCGAGTCGGGCCGAAGCTCGAAATTCCCGGTGGCCTCCGCTTTCGGGATCTCGGTGTACAGCGTCGACCACTTCGCGCCGCTCTTGCAGCCCTGGAAACAGAAGCCCATCTGCATGCAGCGGCCCCGATCGTCGCGCGGCTCGCTGTTGATGGCCATGTTGCCGGTATGAACCTCCTTGTAGCCGACCCGGGTCGCGCCGGCGTGCAGCACCTTGAAGTTGTTGTTGCCAGGCAGGCCTGGGATGCCGTTGGTGCGCGTCACGCCCATCTTGTTTTCGGCCTTGGCGTAGTACGGCTCCAGCTCCTGCAGGGTCACAGGCCAGTCCAGCAGATTGGCGCCCTTGAGGTCGCCGTAAGTGGTGCGCGTGCGGAACTCATGGTCCTGAAAGCGCAGCGACGCGCCGGCCCAGTGCGTGGTGGTTCCGCCCACGGTCTTGCAGATCCAGGCCGGCAGACCGGCAAAGTCCTTGGCCACCCGCCACGAGCCCGAGGTGGTCCGCGTGTCCAGCCAGGCCAGCTGGCTGAAGGACTTCCATTCGTCGTTGAGGAAGGTCGCATTGGACTGCAGTGCGCCGGCCTCCAGCACCACGACCTTGATGCCTTTCTGGCACAGTTCGTTGGCCAGTGTTCCGCCGCCTGCGCCCGAACCGATGATCACGACCACCGCGTCGTCTGAGTTTTCGAATTTCGCCATGTTTGTCTCCGCTGGGTTCGATGTTGATGGAGCGACGGTTCAGCCCATGTAGGGCGCCGGGCTGGCTTGCGAGGACGGTGCCGGCAGCCACTTCAGGTCCTGGAAGCCGCGGGTGATATAGCCGCCCTTTTCCCAGGACGAACCGGGATAACCGAGCACGGCGAAGGCCATGTCGTTGTCATAGAGCGATGTGATGCACTGACCACGCACCGTGGAGAAGAACTGCGTGCCCTCCATGCTGCGAACGATGCTCTCCTTGCGCAGCGGACTGGCCTGCTCGAAGCTGCCGCCGGCTGATTGGTCCAGCCATGCCACTCCGTCCTTCATCAGCTTGGCAGCGCCGGCATCGGTGCTTGCCTTGGCGTCCAGGTCTTTGGCGAGCAGGGCATACACCGCATCGGGCAGCTTCTGGTGGGGATACAGCACCCGGCCCATGGCCATCAAGGTCTGGCCCTGCGCAGTCGACAACGTCTTGAGTTCCAGCGCCCACGCATTCGACGGCGCCAGGCTGGCGAGCAGGGTGCCCGCAGCCAGGGTCCCGAACAGCACGCCCGAGCCCTTGAGAAACTCGCGCCGCGCCAGCGGCATCTCGACCTTGCGAACCTCGCCGCTCTCCTCGCCGCAACCCGCTTGTTCCAGCTGACCTGCAATCGGTATCACTCGCATGTTTGTCTCCGGTGGATTTTTTGATGCGCATTTGCCGTCCAGCAAACGAGGGCCCAGTTTCCACCAAACATCGGCGAGAAGGTGATAGCACGCTACTTACAGGGCAAACCCTCGGTCGCTCGAGGCGCCGCCTGGGGCGACTCGAACCAGGAGCCTAGCGGCGTTCCATCAACGCGTCGGCATTTTTGGCCGAATGTGCAGCGGGACGGAGCAACCGCTTGTTGAATCAGGCAAGGCGCGCGGCGCAGTGCCCGGACTATCTGTTCAAAACAGCGATTCCTCGTAGCGGTCGGTCTTGCCGTCCCGCCTCGGCTCGGCTCGAGCACGCTGACCAGCGGTTCGAGCGCTGCGTGCACCACATACTCCTTGCCGCATTCGGGGCACTCGTAACCGTGCTCCTCGCCGCTGCCGGCCTCGCGCGACACGAAGACCGCCAGCCGCGCGCCGCAATAGACGCAGGGCTTGACGAAGCTGCTGCGCTCGAAGAAAGGGTCCGGACCAGGAACCCGGGACACGGCCTCCCCTTTGTCCGCCACGCTACCCCGCCGAGCCGAAGAAGAAGGTTTCCTCGGCGACCTTGCCGTTCCTGACCGTGTACAGGCCGACCTCGTCCATGTTCGTGCGACTGCCGCCCTTGGGGGTGACTTCCATCTTGAAGCGCACCACGAACTGGTCGCCGTGGACATAAGGCCCCTCGACCTGCACGCTGTGGACGTCGTGGTTCTCGTACCACCACTTGCCCTTGCCCTCGACGCCCTTGCGCCCCCGGATTTCGGCCATCTCACCAGCCATCGGTTCTCGCGACACGATGTCGTCGGACCAGTGGACCCGACCCGCCTGTTCGAATTCACCTTTGCGGCACAGGTCGGTGAAGGCCTGCGCGATTTCCCGTGACGTCATGATGGTCTCCTTCATGTGTGAGCGGTCATTCTCCACCTGCACCGGCCCGTTGTCACCTGGAGCGTTTTGTAAGCGTCCCACACCCGCATTTCAATCAGGTCCCAACCTCGCAGCTGCCATCAAGACCGAGATTGACCGGCACCAGCTCGCGCACCTTGCCAGCAGCTGCAGGCGAATACGCAGTTGACCAAATCTCCTTCGGCTTCAGCGGCGGCTTTTGATGAGGGGCCCACCATGAACGCTCTGTCTTCTCCCGACCCCGAAGCAGCCCTCGCACTCCGACGGATAAGCATAGTGACGATGCGCGCTGAAGATCCCAGCAGGTTCGGCGCCCTTTCGCAGCAGCTCGAGTCTTCAAGTCGTTGAATACCTTCATCCAGAACTTGGCGCCCTCGGTGCCTCCGATCTACAGCTGACGAACTCGGGCGAGACCTCAACGACCTAGCTTTCCTGGAGAAATCCCTGGATCTCGCGGATGGTCATGCCGCGCGCGTAGAGGGCGATGATCTTGTCGTCAAAGGCCTTGAAGCGCCGCTCATGCTTGGGAATCAACAGGGTCTCGCAGCTGCCCTTGCTGTGTAGCCCTCCGCCCGGATCCTCTCGACAACGCTTTGTCCTTGCGGCGGCCTTAGCCTGACGCCTTGAATCAGCTTAGAGCGCCAGCGTCAACCTCTCGTTGTACGCCGCCAGCTTCCTCGTGCCGGCGCTTCGCCGGTACCGCGGCGGCGCCGCCACCGGCGCTTGCAGCCACTTCGCCACCGTGTTGCG
>JAYUHN010000148.1:0-2128 GCA_043766965.1 Ramlibacter sp.
ATTTGCCGACGCCTCGCTGGACCAACCGGTCGCCGCGGTCGTAGTGGAGCAGGCGTGGATCCGTCCGAGCGTGCGCGGTCAGCAGGGCAGCGGGGGCTACATGAAGCTGACGGCGCGCGAGAACTTGCGGCTGGTCGGTGTGTCGTCACCGGTGGCGGGTGTGGCCGAGGTCCATGAGATGAAGATGGACGGCGAGGTCATGACGATGCGTGCGGTCAAGGCGCTGGACCTGCCGGCCGGCAAGACTGTGGTGCTGGGGCCTGGCGGCCGGCACTTGATGCTGATGGACCTCAAGCAGCCTTTGCTTGCCGGCACCAGTGTCCCGTTGACGCTGGTGCTGCAGGACAGTGGGGGGGTCGAACGGCGGGTCCGGACCCGCCTGCTGGTCAGCCCATCCGCGCCGGCCCCGGCGGCCGTCCCAGACCCTCGCCGGCCCTAACGATCCGTCCGCGTCCGCGCGCCCTGGGGTAAGCTGTGAAGCCACCCCGAACCACAGGAACGCCCCCATGAGCGACCCACAGAACTTCAGTTTCGGTAAATTCGTTCCTGGCTTTGACTTCCTGCAGAGCCTCACCAAGGGCGCGCAGTCGCAGACGGCGCTTCCGAATCTGTCCAGCTGGGTGGCGCCCACGCTCAATGTCGAAGAACTCGACAAGCGCATCAGTGAACTCAAGGCCGTTCATTTCTGGCTCGACCAGAATTCCAAAGCGCTGGCTGCAACGGTGCAGGCGCTCGAACTGCAGAAGATGACGCTCGCAACGCTCAAGGGCATGAACTTCAACATGGCGGACATCGCGAGCGCAATGACGCTCAAGCCTGGCGACGGCTCGGCGAACCGAAAGAAGGACAGCTCCGAAACCGGGAACGAAGCGTCTGGCAGCGTGGCCGGCGCTGCGAACGATGCCGTCGCCAAGGTGCGTGCCGGCAAGAAGGATGGGCAGCAGCCGGCGATGCCCGCGTCGGGCGTCGTCGACCCGATGCAGTGGTGGGGCGCTCTCACGCAGCAGTTCCAGGAGATCGCCGCCAGCGCCATGAAAGAGGTGGCGAAGGACCCGGCAGGCCAGCTTGCACGGACGATGACGGCCGGCAGCGGTAACGCGGGCACGCCAAGGAAATCCGCTGCGAGGAAAGCCTCGGGCGCCGCTGGCAAACCGGTTCGCAAGGGTGGCGCACGCAGCCGATGAGTGGATGAGGTGGGTGCGGTGAAACTTTTTCCGTATGGCCATGCCACGCATCCGCAGTGGTCGATGGCGGCCGGGCTTGTGCTGGCGCAGTTGCGCGCGCAGATGGCCTTGCCAGGCTACGCCGGCACGCCGACGCTCGGCCTTCTGTATGTGACCGATCACTACGCCAGCGACGCGCAGGAGATCCTGGATTTCCTCAGCGCTGAACTGCGCGAAGTGACCGACTGGTCTGGCGCCGTCGGGGTCGGCATTGCTTCGAACAACGTCGAGTACTTCGACCAGCCGGCCCTGGCGGTGATGCTGTGCGAGGTGCCTTCCCACCATTACCGTGTCTTCTCCGGCGTGGCCCCGCTGGGTGTGGGTGAGGGCATGGGCTTCGAGCCCTACACGGCGCTGGTGCATGCCGACTCCGCCACCCCCGACGTGGCGGAACTGATTGCGGAGATGGCGGCGCGCACTGCCACCGGCTACCTGTTTGGTGGGCTCGTGTCCAGTCGTGGGGAGGCGGTTCAGTTCGCCGTCGGCGGCAACGGCAACATCAAGGGCCAGGGCGCAGCCGGCGGCGTGTTCCGTGGCGGCCTCTCCGGGGTGGCCTTCGGCGAGGAAGTGTCGCTGGTGTCGCGGGTGACGCAGGGCTGTCAGCCGATTTCGCGCCAGCGGGTCGTGACCTCCTGTGAGGGCAATGTGCTGACCGGGCTGGATGACGAGCCGGCGCTGGACGTACTGCTTCGCGACCTGGGCATCACGCTGGACCAGCCGCAGGAGGCGATGACGCGCCTGCGCGCCACTCTGGTGGGAGTGACCGAGGCGGGCAGCGACGCCGTCGGCCGCACCGGCACTTTCGGCGCAGACGTCACCGTCAGGCACATCATCGGCCTCGACCCGGCGCGGCGCGGCGTGGCGATCGCGCAGCAGGCCAGCACCGGAATGCGGATGGCTTTCTG
>JAYUHN010000149.1:0-2128 GCA_043766965.1 Ramlibacter sp.
TGGCATTGCACGCGAGCTGTTGCGGACCGGGGAGCCGGCGCACCTGCAGCTGCCACAGCCAGACCATCGGGACCAGTCCGAGCCCGGCCATCAATGCCGGAAACTGCCAGCGCAGCAGGCCGGGCCAACCCGGGAACAGAACCGTGCGGAGCCCATGCGCCAGCAACTCGCCGTCGAGCGGAAGGCCCTGGATCCAGATCGACGCAGCCGCCAGCGCTGCCACCAGCAGCAGCACAGTGGCGGTTCTTTTAAGCGTGCGCCGCCATCCGAACAGGCTGAGCACGGTTGCGCAGACAGCTGCGATGAAACTGCTGGCCAGCACGGCCCGCCCCAGCCCCGGCTCACCACTCAACGCAGTGCGCACTGCGGGCCACAACGAAACGTTGCAAGCGAAGCCGATCCACAGGCTGATCCCCAGGACCAGCCATGCGGGATGGGTTGCAACGCGGCTTTCGCCCGGCGCCAGGATCGATGAATATCCGGTGGAACGGAAGAGCTTCAGGGACATTGCCGGGCATTGTCCCCGTTTCCGCCGCACACCTGGTTTCGATACCGAAAGGCAACCGGAATGCGTTGTTCAGGCGTTGAAAAATCCCCGCAATTTGTCGGCCCAGCTGCCCTCCGATGGCGAGTGCTTGACCCCGCCTTTGAGCAGCGACTCTTCGAGTTCCTTGAACACCTTGCGCTGGTGTTCCGTCAGCTTGACCGGTGTTTCGACCGTGACGTGGCAGTACAGGTCGCCTGGATAGGAAGAACGGACTCCCTTGATGCCTTTGCCGCGCAGGCGAAACTGCTTGCCGCTCTGGGTGCCTTCGGGAATGTCGATCGCGGCCTTGCCCGCGAGAGTCGGCACGTCGATCTCTCCGCCGAGCGCCGCTCTCGAGAAGCTGATCGGCACGACGCAGTGCAGGTCATCGCCATCACGCTCGAAGATCTCATGCTTCTTCAGGCGGATCTCGATGTACAGGTCGCCGGGCGGCCCCCCATTGGTGCCCGGCTCGCCGTTGCCGGCGCTGCGGATGCGCATCCCATCGTCGATCCCCGATGGGATCTTGACTTCCAGCGTCTTCTGCTTTTTCACCTTGCCTTGCCCATGGCAGGTGGTGCAGGGCTCGGGAATGATCTTGCCGGTGCCACGGCAATGCGGGCAGGTCTGCTGCACGCTGAAGAAACCCTGGCGCATCTGCACCACGCCCTGGCCCTGGCAGGTGGCGCAGGTCTTGGCCTGGGTACCGGGTTTGGCGCCGTTGCCGTGGCAGGTTTCGCACTGGTCCCAGGAAGGAATGCGGATCTGCGCTTCCTTGCCGATGGCCGCTTCTTCCAGCGTGACTTCCATCGCATAGGACAGGTCGCCGCCGCGGTACACCTGGCGGCCGCGCGCCTGGCCTGCAGCCCCGCCGCGCTGCTGGCCGAAGATGTCGCCGAAGATGTCGCCGAAGGCCTCGGCAAAGCCGCCGAAGCCCTCGGCCCCGGGTCCGCCTCGCATGTTGGGATCGACGCCGGCGTGGCCGTGCTGGTCGTACGCGGCGCGCTTGCCGGAATCCGACAGCATTTCGTACGCTTCCTTGGCCTCCTTGAATTTGGCTTCGGCGCTCTTGTTCTCACCCTGGTTGCGATCCGGGTGGTGCTTCATCGCGAGCTTGCGATACGCCTTCTTGATTTCCTCGTCGGAAGCGTTCTTCGGCACGCCGAGGACGTCGTAATAATCTCTTTTGGTGGCCATGTTTCTCGTCGAAATTCCGTCAGCCGTTACAGCGAAACGCCGCGTTGACGATTCCCGAAGGATTCTGTCGAACGCGGCGAGTTAACGCGGCGCGAAGCGTCCGCGCTTAACCTTTCTTGACTTCCTTGACCTCGGCGTCCACCACGTTGTCGTCGACCGGCCGCGACGAAGCGGATTCCTGTCCGCCACCGCCACCGCCACCACTGCTCCCAGCGGCCGCGGCTTGCGCCGCCTGCTGCGCCTGCATGTCCGCATACATCTTCTCGCCCAGCTTCTGGCTGACCGACATCAGGGCATTGGTCTTTTCATCGATCGCGGCCTTGTCTTCGGTCTTGAGCGCCGTCTCGACTTCCTTGATCGCGGCTTCGATCTTTTCCTTCTCGGAAGCATCGAGCTTCTCGCCGT
>JAYUHN010000150.1:0-5747 GCA_043766965.1 Ramlibacter sp.
CGCCGCACAACGCTGAAAGCTGGTCTGGTCCTGGGATCGGTCGCCATGAGCCGTGTTTCCGAGGGGGCTCTGGCGCCTGGCTCGGGGTACCGAGCCCCACCAGCTAGTCCGCCTACGACGCCTTTCCTGGAGGCCCTGCCGATCACGCCAACGCTCCAGGAACGTCCACTGACCGACCCAGGCTTCGCACAAGCGCCAACGATCGACCCGAAACGCGCGGTCAACCCCATGACCGGCCTGCCCTATGAGGGCCGTGGCGATTCACACCAGTGCCGCAACTTGGCCGAGCCGCAGCATTTCTACGTTCAGCGCTTCGGTGCAGTTCCGCCGGTTTCGATCCACCCGCAACTGCAAGCGCAGATCAACTTCTGGGGCGCGAACCTCGGCGGCGCGGACCTGAGCGTCGATAGGCCGACCACGCCGATGCCTACGATCGTCAGTCGCTACCAGGCTGGCGCGAATACCGCAATCCTGGTGCGACGGTTCAACAACCTCCCCACGGGAGCCCCCAGCGGTGGCTTCGGCAAGAACCAGATCTCCATCCACCTGCACAACTTTCATAGCGCGCCTGACAGTGACGGCGGCCCGTGCGACCCGCGTCTGGGCTCCATCTCGGAGATGCCTGCCACGCAGGGGCGATTCTTTTTCCCAGGCCAGTATTACGATTACTACTACAACATGAAGCGCGCGGGATTCACCGCCGCATCGACACCGGACGGGGATGTTCGCGAGACGCTCGGCACGCTCTGGTACCACGACCACCGGGAAGGCCACACGGCGGAAAACGTCTACAAGGGCTTGTCTGGTTTCCACCTGATTTTCAACGAGTACGACACCGGCAACGAGAACACCGGTTTCCGGCTGCCCAGCTACCCCCAGTACGACATTCCGATGATCTTCACGGACCTGCGGGTCGACCCGAGCACGGGCCAGGCGGCATTCGACACACTGGACGTCGACGGGCACCTGGGCGACAAGTACATGGTGAACGGCAAGATCCAGCCGTTCTTCAACGTGTCCAAGCGGCGCTATCGCTTGCGCCTGCTGGACCAAGGGCCCTCTCGCTTCTACCAGCTGTACCTGACCAACCCGGACAACCTGTCGCAGTCAATCCCGTTCTGGCGGATCATGAATGACGGCAACCTGCTGCCTAAACCGCTGCAGACGACCAGCGTGCTGCTCGCTGTGGCCGAACGGGCCGACATCATCGTGGACTTCGCCGCAATCACGGCCAGTGGCGGCGCAGCGCCTGGGGCCACGCGCTTGTGGCTGGAAAACCGCCTGATTCAGACTGACGGGATCGGGCCGTCCACCAGCTCATGGGACGGCAGCTCGGGTAGCGGCAGCTCCTGGTCCGGGAGCTGGAGCGGCAGCAGAACCAGTTCGTGGAACACCGACAACACGGGCCTGAACGCTCCCGGAAATCCGGCCAACGTGCTGGTGGAGTTTCGCATCGGCGCCGCTGCGCCCGATGCAAGCGCCGACCCAGCAACGATCACGAGCTTTGCGCCGATCACCCTGCCGCCCCTGGGCACATCGGTGATCACCCGAACCTTCAACTTCGACCGGCAAAACGGCCAGTGGGTGGTGAATGGCTCACCTTTGAGCTGCGACGTGGTGCGTTTTTCCATGAAGCGCGGAACGACGGAAACGTGGGTCATTTCCGGAGGGCGGGGCTGGTCTCACCCGATTCACGCCCATCGCTCCGAGGGGCGCATCACGAAACGCAACGGCGTTGCCATGCCCACCGCGAACCAGGAGTTCTCGCGCAAGGACGTCGTGCGCCTGGGTGAGAACGACACGGTCGAATACGTGGTCAAGGCCACCGACTACCTGGGCGTCTTTCCCATCCACTGCCACAACGTCGTGCACGAGGATCACGCAATGATGATGCTCGTGACGGTGGACGACGTCGGGGACAACAAGACCCAGCCCTGAGCAAACACCCCCGCAACGAACACTATCCGACTTGGACAAAGCACCATGACAGACATTCAAAAGCGAAGCCTGCTGGCCGGTGCCGCGGCCGCCTTGGGCAGCGCCGCAGCGCTGGGCAACACTCGGTCAGCGCCTGCCACTCTGACGAACGATGCCCGCGAACTAATGCGGGTGCGACGGTTCCCCAACGTCCCGTTGCTCACGCACGAGGGCAGGCAGGTGCGCTTCTACGACGACGTTCTCAAGAACCAGAAGGTCGTGTTCAACGTGATGTACACGGTGTGCCAGAACATCTGCACGCCTGTCACGCAGAACATCCTGGAGGCAAAGCTGCTGCTGGGAGACTTCGCCAGGGACATCCACTTCTACTCCCTGTCGCTCACGCCGCTGGACGATGATCCAGCCGCCTTGCGTGCCTACATGAAGGCGCAGCACATCGGACGGGGCTGGACGTTCCTGACCGGCAAGCCGGCGGACGTCGAACTGGCCCGCCGGGGACTTGGCTTCGCGCGCAACCAGCCGGAGCAGGACGCGGACCTATCGAGTCACTCGGGGATGCTGCGCATCGGAAACGAGCCGATGGCCAGCTGGGGGCACGCCTCCGCGCTCACGAGTGGGCGAGCGATCGCTCGGATGATTCGGTTCGAGTTGTCCTGAGGCCCAGCGCTCGGCCCTTGAGTGCCAGCCGGTCAAGCCCTCCCTTTCAAGTGCGGCGTTGGGTCGGGTTCAGTGCATCAGCGAGATAACGCCGCCGAAGCGAAAGAGCCCGCCGGAGCGGGCTCTAGCGGTCCGCGTCCCGTTACTTGGCGACTGCTGGAGTTGTCGCCGGTGAAGGCGTGGGAACGGCTGCGGCTCCCGCCGGCAGGGTCTGGTTTGGCGGTGGCATTGCAGCCGCGGGCGACGACACGGCAGCGGGCGCAAGCACCGGGGTGGAACGGGTTTCCATGTCGCCGCCATGAAAGCGGACCACCAGGGGCACGATCAGCAGCGCCACGATGTTGATGATCTTGATCAGCGGGTTCACTGCCGGGCCTGCGGTGTCCTTGTAAGGATCACCCACCGTGTCGCCGGTCACGGCAGCCTTGTGCGCTTCCGATCCCTTGCCGCCGTGGTTGCCATCCTCGATGAATTTCTTGGCGTTGTCCCAGGCGCCACCGCCCGTGCACATCGAAATCGCGACGAACAGGCCGGTCACGATCGTTCCCATCAGCAGGCCGCCGAGCGCCTTCGGGCCGAGGATCAATCCGACCAGGATCGGCACCACCACCGGCAGCAGTGACGGGACGATCATCTCCTTGATCGCCGCCGTCGTCAGCATGTCCACGGCGCGGCCGTACTCCGGCTTGGCCGTGCCTTCCATGATGCCGGGGATGTCGCGAAATTGCCGGCGCACTTCGACCACCACCGCACCGGCGGCGCGGCCGACCGCCTCCATCGCCATGGCGCCGAACAGGTAAGGGATCAGGCCGCCGATGAAGAGCCCGACGATCACCATCGGGTCGCTCAGGTTGAAGCTGATGGCCTGGCCATAGCCTTCCAGCTTGTGCGTGTAGTCGGCGAACAGCACCAGAGCGGCGAGCCCCGCCGATCCGATCGCATAGCCCTTGGTCACCGCCTTGGTCGTGTTGCCCACGGCGTCCAGAGGATCGGTGATGGCACGCACCGAGGAGGGGAGGTCGGCCATTTCGGCGATGCCGCCCGCGTTGTCGGTGATTGGGCCGTACGCGTCCAGCGCCACCACGATGCCAGCCATGCTCAGCATCGCGGTCGCCGCGATGGCGATGCCATACAGGCCGGCCAGGTTGAACGACACCAGGATGGCGATGCACACGAAGGCCACCGGCCATGCGGTGGAACGCATCGATACGCCGAGGCCGGCAATGATGTTGGTGCCGTGGCCGGTCGTCGACGCCTGGGCGATGTGGCGCACCGGGGCGTATTGCGTGCCGGTGTAGTACTCGGTCACCCAGACCAGGGCGCCGGTCAGCACCAGGCCGACGGCGCAGGCGCCGAACAGGCGGATCTGCGTTCCGGTCGCGGTGACGGCGTTGTCCGGCATCAGCCACACCGTGACGAAGTAGAACGCGATCAGCGAGAGCACGCCTGCCACGGCCAGGCCCCGGTACAACGCGGGCATCACATTCACCATGCCGGTCCCGGCCTTGACGAAAAAGCATCCAATGATGGACGCGATGATGGACACCGCGCCCAGTGCCAGCGGGTACATCACGGCGGCGGTGCCGGCGCTGCCGATCAACAGCGCGCCCAACACCATGGTTGCGATCAGGGTGACGGCGTAGGTTTCGAACAGGTCGGCCGCCATGCCGGCGCAATCGCCGACGTTGTCGCCGACGTTG
This sequence comes from Ramlibacter sp., assembly GCA_043766965.1. Lineage (GTDB taxonomy): Bacteria > Pseudomonadota > Gammaproteobacteria > Burkholderiales > Burkholderiaceae_C > Ramlibacter. Next base: position 4,296 of record JAYUHN010000150.1, read on the forward strand.
TCGGCGATCACGGCCGGGTTGCGAGGATCGTCCTCGGGGATGCCGGCTTCGACCTTGCCCACCAGGTCGGCCCCGACATCGGCGCCCTTGGTGAAGATGCCGCCGCCGAGTCGCGCGAAGATCGAGATCAGCGAGGATCCGAAGGCGAAGCCGATCAGCGGATTCAGCAGCTTGGCCAGGTTGCGGTCCGGCGTCAGGTTGCCGTTGCCGGCCAGAAACCAGTAGAAGCCGGTGACGCCGAGCAGGCCGAGTCCGACCACCAGCATGCCGGTGATGGCGCCGCCGCGGAACGCCACGTCGAGTGCCGGGCCGATGCCGCGCGTGGCCGCTTGCGCCGTGCGGACGTTGGCGCGCACCGAGACGTTCATGCCGATGAAGCCGCAGGCGCCCGACAGGAACGCGCCGATGACGAAGCCGGTGGCGGTGAGGCCGTCGAGAAAGACGCCGATCAGGATCGCCAGCACCACGCCGACGATGGCGATCGTCTTGTACTGGCGGGCCAGGTAGGCGGCGGCGCCGGTCTGGATGGCTGCAGCGATCTCCTGCATGCGGGCGTTGCCCGGGTCCTGCGAGAGGATCCAGCCTCGCGCCCAGAATCCATATGCCACGGCGGCCAAGCCGCAGACGAGCGCCAATATCAGCGCCGAGTTGCCTGTCATGTCGGGTTTCTCCTTCCGTTGTTTTTGCTTGGAGGGGGCAACGCTGCGGAGCCCCCGCTGCGTTGCTTCCTCGTTGCTCCCAGCGGGCGGGGACGATTGGCCAACGGCGAAATATAAGCGCAAAGGCGCTGCGGAACGACTCGGGCCGTCCCAAATGACCCGGGCGAAAGTAAAATGAGGGTTAGCCCTAGGTCATCCGTTTCACCTTCTTCAACCAAAAGAAATCATGTCCCTCGCCAAAGTCACTCCAGGCAAGAACGTTCCGGACGCATTCAACGTGATCATCGAAATCCCGATGAATGCGGACCCGGTCAAGTACGAGGTGGACAAAGAGTCGGGCGCGATCTTTGTCGACCGCTTCATGAGTACATCGATGCATTACCCGACCAATTACGGGTATGTGCCGCTGACGCTCAGCGGTGACGGCGACCCGGTCGACGTGCTGGTGATCACGCCCGTACCGCTGATTCCCGGCGTCGTCGTGACATGCCGCCCGATCGGCATCCTGATGATGGAAGACGAGGCCGGCATGGACGGCAAGGTGCTGGCGGTGCCGACCGACAAGATCCTGGCGATTTATACGCAGTGGCAGAAGCCGGAAGACTTGAATCCGTTGCGGCTCAAGACCATCGCCCACTTCTTCGAGCACTACAAGGATCTTGAACCGGGCAAGTGGGTCAAGATTCTGGGCTGGGCCGGACCGGAGGCCGCCCGTAAGGAAATCATGGACGGCATCGCCAGTTACCAGCAGCAGCACGGTTGAGGACAATGACCTACAGCCCGGTTGCCGCCG
>JAYUHN010000151.1:0-2118 GCA_043766965.1 Ramlibacter sp.
CGATTCGAGCTTGTTCTCGCGCACCACGGCGCACTGCGCGTCCATCACGGCTTGCTGCGAGAACGGGATCTTCATGCGCAGGATCTTCGCGCTGTCGAACAGCCGCTGGGTGTGTTCGCGCAGGCGGAAGATGGCTGTGCCGCCGACGGTGTTGTAGGCCCGAACGCCTTCAAAGGCACCGCAGCCATAGTGCAGCGTGTGGCTCAGCACATGGATCTTGGCGTCGCGCCACTCCACCATCGTGCCGTCCATCCAGATCTTTCCGTCGCGGTCGGCCATCGACATGGCGGGTCTCCCATGGGCATCAGATTAAAACTCGATTCTATCGACGCTCGGCGCGCGCTCACGACCATGCCCGCAGCCGCGAAGTCGCTGGCGGTGAACTGCCCGCGCGAACGGGCGAAAATACCCTGACCCTGACAGCTACAAAATATTGACACCGTTTTCGCTTGGCATGCCTGCAAGAACCCCCTGAACGGGGGGCCGGCGCGATCGGAAAATCCGTCAGACATGCGGGAAAATATGGTTAGGCCGCTGCGGATCAAGTTCGCAGTCAACAGACGGCGGACCTTCATTTGTCCACGTCCCCTTCAACCGGAGTTGCGCATGAAATTTTCCCGAACCTTCCTCGGCGCTGCTGCCGCAATCGCCATGTCGGCAGCCGCACTGCCAGCAAGCGCCGTGACGATTTACGCATTGAACCAGACCTTCACGGCGGGGTTGGTCGGCCCCTTCGGCACGGTCACGCTCACGCAAAATGGCGCCAACGAGGTCGATGTCTCGGTGGCCCTTGCGGCCGGCTTCCAGTTCGTCAAGACCGGAGGCCCCCACAACGCCTTCACCTTCAACCTGGACACCACCGGCTACAGCGTCTCCAACATCGTGTCGGCCCTTTACGCCGACAGCAAGCCGGGCTCCAACCCGGCCTTCGGCACCTTCACCGATGCCCTCACATGTGCCAGCTGCCAGAACGGCGGCGCGGGTGCGTTTACCTCGACCCTGACGTTTGCGGTCGGCAAAGGCACGGGCATTCTTGAAAGTGACTTCGTTGCGAACGCCGCCGGGTTCACTTTCTCGGCGGATGTGATCAGCCGGCTGGTCAACCCCGGCACCACGGGCGCTGTGGGTGCTGGCAGCGCCCCAGTCCCTGGCGTTGTTCCGGAGCCCGAGTCCTATGCCCTGATGCTGGCAGGCCTTGGCGCGCTGGGCTTTATGGCCCGCCGTCGCAAGCCGGCCTGATCACTGGATCGCCATTACCCAAAATGCCCCGCTCCGGCGGGGCATTTTTTCGTGCTTCGGGCGCTTCGGTGTCCGGGCGGGTGTTTGTCACCGCCCGCTGGCGAAGGAACCGAAGAAGTGCTGGAACACATCGGGCTCGTTCACCTCGCGCATCGACAGGCCCGACAAGGCCTCGCGAAACGGCTGTGACGGCGGCGCTGGCGGCAGGGCGTCGAGCGTGGCGGCCAGCGTGGAATTCCAGGGCGCGGCAGATGTCGACCCGCTCTCGAACCCTGCGCCAGCGCCTGGCGCCGCGCGCGACAGCGCGCCGCGCGCCACCGGCCGGTGCGCCACCGAGCCGGCCAGCGACGGCAGCTCTTCCCACTCGATGGCGTCGCGGGTGGTGCCTGCGAAAGTTGCACCGTAAGCCACGTCGCGGTGGTTCGATGCGAAGTACTGCCGGGGCTGGGTTGAATTCATGGGGTGTCGCCGCTGCTTCGATGCATCAAGCGTAGCGCCCGCCGGCATTGCCGATGCGGCGAAAAGCCGGGCGTCGGCAAGCCAGTTCACAAGCGCCGAAGCGGCCACCGTCCGGGCCCTGCAATGAACCTTCGGACTCAGCCGCTACGGCTTGCGGAACACCACGACGTGCTGCCACGGCAAGCCAGCCGCCGTGCGTTCCCAGGTCAACGCCAGCGCGCCGGCTTCGCGCCGCACCTGCGCCTCGCTCATCTTGTGCAGCGCCTTGATCGGCACGCGCGGGTCTTCGGCGCGGTACTCGACGAACACGACCCGCCCGCCCGGCTTGAGCGCGCGCACGATGCTGGCCAGCACCTCGCGCGGAAACTCCAGCTCGTGGTAGACGTCGACCATGATCGCCAGGTCGATGCTTGAAGCGGG
>JAYUHN010000152.1:0-2113 GCA_043766965.1 Ramlibacter sp.
TTCACCAGCACTTCTTCGCCTTGGGCCACCGGTTTTTCGCGCAGGCGCATTTGGAGCGGTTTGCCCCATTCAACGATTTGGTAGCTGTTCATTGGATAGCCTGTTGGAAAGAATAGTGAGGGGGGGCGTGGGCATGCGCTTGCGTTGGCCCGCGCGGTTGGGCATCTGTCGGACGCTCAGCAGGCATTATTAGCCAGTATTGAGCACGACCCACTTTTTGCAGGTAAGGATGGAGATGCCCGGTGCCCGGTGCCCGGCATTAGCCGCTCATTTTGTAGCCGCCAAACGGCATTGCGAGGCCTATCGCCAAAAAGCAGTTGACACAGACGCTCTCGTCGATGTTGCCAAGTGGCACCCTCTATCATGTAGGGAGGCACTGGCATCTCACCGGTTTCGGTCCTTCATCGCCCGGTCTACTTCGCGTTTGCCTTCGCGGTCCTTGATGGTGTCGCGCTTGTCGTGTTCCGCCTTGCCCTTGGCCAGGGCGATCTCGCATTTCACCTTGCCGCCTTTCCAGTGCAGGTTGAGCGGAACGAGCGTGTAGCCTTTCTGTTCCACCTTGCCCGTCAGGCGCTTGATCTCTTCCTTGTGGAGCAGCAGCTTCTTGGTGCGGACCGAGTCGGGGCTGATGTGCGTGGAAGCGGTGTTGAGGGGATTGATCTGCAAGCCGATCACATACATCTCGCCATCGCGGATCACGACGTAGCCGTCGGTCAATTGCACCTTGCCTTCGCGCAGCGATTTCACCTCCCAGCCCTGCAGCACGACGCCCGCCTCGAACCGCTCCTCGAAAAAGTAGTTGAAGGCTGCCTTCTTGTTATCGGCGATCCGGCTCGAAGCGTCGGGTTTTTTCTTGGTGGCCATGGATGGGGTTGGGGCGAAGCGGGACGAGAAGGGGGTTCTTACAATCGGATCGCCGGGCGCGCGATTCTACGTTGGGCGCCGGCCGCCTCCACATGAAAACAGTCCAAAAGTCCGTCCTGATCTGGTACACCGCCGAGGAGATGTTCGCCCTCGTGACCGACATCGGAAAGTACCCCGAGTTCCTGCCCTGGTGCGACCAGGCGCAGGTCCTGTCCCGGGACGAGCACGGCATGCTGGCCGAAATCGGCATCGCGTTCGCCGGCATCCGCCAGACCTTCACGACCCGCAACGACCAGGTGGCGGGTCGCAAAGTGGACATGAAACTCGTCAAAGGCCCGTTCTCCAGCCTGGACGGGCACTGGACCTTCGCGCCAGTCGGCGATGCCGGGCAGCGCGCCTGCAGGATCGACCTGGAACTGCAATACGGGTTCCAGAACGTTGCGCTGGCGACGCTGGTCGGGCCGGTCTTCGACAAGATCGCCGGCAGCATGGTCGATGCCTTCGTCAAGCGGGCCGAACAGGTTTATGGATGACGCCGCGCCGCTGCGCGTGACGGTTGTCTATTCGCCGGCACCGCGGCAGGTCAGGGAATGGGCGCTGGTGTTGCCGGCTGGCACCACCGTGCTGCAGGCGCTGGACGCCAGCGGGATCCGCAGCGAATTTCCGGCGCTCGACATCGCCGTGGCTGAAGTCGGTGTCTGGGGCCGCAAGGTCCTGACCGCCCTGGTGCTGCAGCAGGGGGACCGGATCGAGGTCTACCGCCCACTGCGGGTGGACCCGAAGATCGCGCGGCGCGAGCGTTTCCGCAGCCAGGGGGCGCGGTCGACGGGCTTGTTCGCGAAGAAACGGCCGGGATCGAAACCGGGCTACTGACGCTTCCTCAGCTCTTGCAGTCGGCGGCGATGCCTTGCAGGCGTTTGGTTTCCGCCGCCCGCTGCTCGTCGGACATGTACTCCAGTTCGCCCTTCTCATTGGGAACGCGCACGCGCGCGCCGCTCGTCACGGACTGCAGCGCCCGCCTGGTGCGCTCGCAGTTCTCCGCCTTGTTTTGGGCGAGCTTGTCGTCATCGGCTTTTTTCCTGGCGGCCGCATCGTCTTCAGCCTGCTTCTTCTTCGCTTCCAGCGCCTTGTCCTTGCCGCTGACCTTGGGCAGGTTGGCAGCGGTCTGGGAACCTGGCGCGGCAGCTTTGGCGTTGGCGTCCGCAGCCGCGTCTGCCGGAGCTTCCGCCTCTGCCGGCACCGGCATCGG
>JAYUHN010000153.1:0-2110 GCA_043766965.1 Ramlibacter sp.
CAGGTCGTGGATGCGCGGCGTGCCATGGCTGCCGCGGTCGACCCAGCCGAGTTGGCGACGAAGATCGCCGAACACGCGGTGGACCTGGCGATCTCCGACGGGATGCCCCAGCAACTGCCCGCGGCTGGCGACGAAGAACGGCAACTCAGGCGTGTTGCGCACATGGCGGGCGCGATGATCTCGGTAGCGCTCCAATGCCTGGACGGCGCTCGGATGCAGCGGCACCAACCGTGTCTTGCCGAACTTGCTCTGCCGGATCGTTCATCACGCTGGCTCTGAGGTCGACATCGGCAGCCAGCAGGCCCAGCGCCTCGGAGATGCGCAGCCCCGTGCAAGCAACCAGCCCGAACAGCGTCTCCATCATCGCCGGGCGCAGCCAACCCTCGGGCCCGAGCTGTCTGGCTGCGGCCAGGATCCCCGAGCGTGTTGACGCTCCGGAATTCCCTCCTACCGTTCGTGCAGTACTCCCTGCATTCCTGTTGCTTGCCGCAATAAACATTTTTGCTTATCATGGCCGCCTGGTCGTGACGCTTGTCGCCTTGCCTTTGGCAAGATGCCCGCGCGATACGACCAAGCCGCGTCGATGACGCGAACGCTGATCCCGCCCCAGCGACCAAAGGGCGGAGAGAAGGGACGTGCCCATGCCTCAACTGTTTGTTCACCTCTGGGATCCCCATGAAGATTTCCGAATTCAGACGCCAGCTCGAAGCGCTGGGCGCACGGTTTGAAGAAGGCTCCAGGCACACCAAGGTGTACTTGAACGGCAAGCAGACAACACTGCCACGGCACAGCCAGGAGATCGGCGACAGCTTGCGCCGCGCGATCCTCAAGCAGCTCGCCGTGAAGCAAAAAGGGCAAATGACATGCTGAGTTACCCCGCACGTGTGGCGCGGGACGGCGATGGCTTCATGGTGTCGTTCCCCGACATCCCGGAAGCGCTGACTGGTGCTCCATCGCGTGAGGAGGCCCTGCAGTTGGCCGTTGACGCGCTGGTCACGGCAATGGATTTCTACTTCGAGGACCGCCGGCCTGTGCCGTCTCCCTCAGGCATCAAGCGCGGCCAGGTGCTGGTCGATCTGCCGCCAAGCGTCGGAGCGAAGATCCTGCTGTTGAACGAGATGCTTCACCAGGGCACGCGCCCGGCTGATCTCGCGCGGCTGATGAACGTCCGCCCTCAGGAAGTGAACCGTCTCACGACGCTGCGCCACCCGACCAAGATCGACAAGGTCGCTGATGCACTCAAGGCTCTCGGGCGGCGCTTGGAGCTTTCGCTCACGTAAGCCATGACCACCGTCCACTGCACCATCGAGACCGACCCAGATTCCGGCGGCTTTGTGGGCTGGGTGATCGGCTTCAGGCACTTTTCTGCAACCGGTTCAACGCCGGACGAGGTCGAATCCAGACTTCGTCGTCAGGTCCACGTTCCGGTCGCGGTGCCCGCGCAGCAGCAGCGCCTGCTCGATGGCTTCCTTGAGGTAGCGGTGGGAGGACTCCACGCTGCCGTTTTCGTTGCTGACGCCGCGGTTGTTGCGCGTGCCGGCCATGTCGTAGTGGTCGAGCAGCGCGGTGTAGCGAGCGGTGAAGTCTTCCTCGGCGACCAGGTTCTTGACGGCCGCCGACAGGCTGTCGGTGCGGTGCTCTTGCGGCACGCCACCGGCATGCCACAGCGCGTTCTGCAGGCCCTTGGACAGCGACGCAAAACTCTCGCCGCCCTCGACCACCTCCACATGCTCCCAGCGTGAGAACGCGAGCACGAAGTGGTAGAGGATGTGCGCGAATGGCGCGCCGGCGATGGTGATGCGCAGCTTGGCCATGGCGGTAAGATCCGAAAGCCCGCCGCCGTGACCGCCTACCTCGGTGTTGGCCGATTACAGCGCCATCACCGGATAAGCCATCACTGGTGTGGCCGCCCGCACACCGTGCGCCACGGACCTGCCGGTGAACGCCGACGTCCCCATGCGCGGCCAGCATGAACACCGCTGCGCCGAACCCACCCCTCAGCCGACTCGCGCCAGGGCCTGCTGCGTGCCTGGCCGCCCTGCAGGGCGGCCAGGCACGCAGAACTGCGCGATCCTCAAAGCCCAAATACCAGAACCGCGCCCTCACAGCC
>JAYUHN010000154.1:0-5701 GCA_043766965.1 Ramlibacter sp.
TACCGGTCGTCGAGTCGCGGCAATCGCTCCAGCAGCGCAAGCCGCAGGCGGGTCTCCAGACTGCGTCCGAGCCGCATCACCTCCGAGGCAATGCCGATCTCCACCACCAGCAGCAGGGCCCCGAACGTAAAGACAGCAAGGAGCGCCAGTAGCCGCTGGCTGGGCAGGGCGAGCGCGATGGCAATGTCGAACAGGCCGCGGAACAGCAGGGCTTCGACCAGGACGGCGCCGACCGACAGGCCCATCGCGCCAGCGAGGGCCAGCAGCGCGAGCCGGCCTTCCTTGCGCAGGACCTTCGCGACGAGCGCCAGCGGGTGTGCAGGCGCCTGCACCAGCGCGGCCTTCAGCTCGGGTGAACGCACAGCGTCCGGGCCTTGTACGTCGGCCGAGCCGGTCGGCCCCGCAAACCGCACCAGCACGGCCCCTCGCAGCGTGAGGCGCAGCTTACCGTCCGGACCGAGGCGAACCGCGTGCGCGGACCAGTACCGGGGTGGCAGCACGTTGAAAATGTCCTCCGGGCTGCGATGCGTGTCACGGAACACGGAACACAGCACCTGATGCGCCTCCGGGCCGGCTCGCAGGCCGCCTGCGGCGACAATCGCAGTGGCGAATCGCACCGCGGCGTCGAGCGCCCCGAGGCCGAACCAGCCTTCGTCCGCCAGTGCCTCTTCGATCAGTTCGTTCGCTCCGGCGGCCGACACGCCGACCCGCGCCAGCCGCTCGCGCAGCGGTTCCAGAAAATCGGGCGATGCCGCCCAGGCGCGCCAGTCCTGCGCGTCCACGTCGGTCTCGTGACGGAAAAGAGTCTCGGCAAAACGCTCCAAGCGCAGCCATCGCCGCCCGACCGCCGGATCCATCACCTGCACCCACTGACCAATACGCCGCCAGGCCACCAGGAAGTGCGTCGCTCCGTCCGAATGCTGCACCACCACCAAAGCCGGAAGCGCATGGGACGAGGCGAGGAACAGGTGATCGAGCGGCAGCATCACCTGTTCGGCCTGCACTCCGAGCTGGTTGGCGAGCAGCTCCAGCGTGTCGATGGAAGTGCCGTCCACGTCGGTCTGGCAGGCCTCACGCAGGCGCCCATAGCTCACAGGCACGGCGAAGCCTTCCAGCAAGGCCTTGAGCGACGCCGGCCCGCAATCCATTGGAGAGGTCTGCACCACCTCAGGCACCAGCCACCGACGGCCCGGCCCTGCGGCCACAGCGCTCATGGTGCGGTGATCTCGCGCGGCCCCGGCGCACCGGTGGTGGCCGGCGCCGCCGCATGCATTCGACCCGCCCCGCGCAGCAGCAGTTGCAGTGGCGACACCTGCTCCAGCGCCACCTCAATGCTCCCTGGCAGCCCGTGCTGCAGGGTGAACTGGCGCGCGCTCGCCAGTTCCGGAGCGAACTCCACACGCACGAGGCCGTCGCGCAGTTCGCCCGCGACCCGGGTCACACGGGCCGCGATGCCGCCGTACTGGGGCCAGGGAAACCCATCCAGCCGCAGCATTGCCCATTGGCCGGGCTGGATCCGCCCGAGCACCGCAGCGGGCGCAAAGTCCGCAATGACGGCAAATCCGCCGTAAGGCACGATGGTGACCAGTCGCTGGCCCTGCGCGACGTAGGCGCCGGTGCGCAGAGTAGCGACTTCTGCCACCATGCCGCTGACCGGGGCCCGCAGTGCGTACCGGGCTATCTCCCCGTTCAGGCGAGCGACCGTCGCCTGCAACGCGGCGGACTCACCCTCCAGGGACAGCACGGAGCGGCGCAGGGCCTCCACCTGCGCCGCCTGCTGCAATGCGTGGGCTTGCGCCTCCAGATCCTGCCGGCGGCCGTCGGCGGCCAGCGCGTCACGGTTGGCAGCGAGCTTCAACACTTCCGTGCGGGCGCGTACCGCTTCGACCTGCGCCACGCCGCCGACGGCGCTTTCCTCGCGCAGGCGCCGTTCGTTGTCGCGAGCGAACTCTCCAGCGGCCGTCGCCTCGCTGGTCCGGAACGCGGCTACCTCCACGGCCGCTGCCGCCGCGACGCGCTGCCGCGCCGATGCCTGTTCGAGGGCGGCGACCTCTCTCCGGAGGGACGCAATGCGCGGAACGATGGCCGCCAGCCGGACCTGATCCTCGGCGAGCTTCAGCTTTTCCGAAGAGGCGTCCAGTTCGATCAGCAGCTCCCCGGCGCTCACCTGCTGCCCTACCACCAGATCGTTCGCCGCAATGCGGCTGGGAACCAGCGCAGCGACGGGGTGCGCCGACTGCTGCACTTCGAGCCGCGCCTGCCGCGACACTTCGTAGAGCGTCACGCGCCCGAACACGAACCAGACAAACCATGCGGCGAGCAGGATGACCGCCACCGACCAGGCGAGCAGCGCGGCCCGACCGCTGTCTTGCGTCAGCGAGCGGGTGGTGCGGATGAAGCGCGTCGCCATGCCGGTCCGTTCAGCGCACCAACCGGTCGTGGCGGCTGGCGAGCAGCGCCGCCTCGACGCGGCTGCGCACCTGCAGTTTCTGCAGGATATTGGTGACGTAGTGCTTGACCGTCTGCTCGGACAGGAAGATCTTTTCGCCGATCACCCGGTTGGTGCAGCCATTGCCGATCAGCGCCAGGATCTCGCGCTCGCGCCCGGTGAGTTCCTGCAGCGGGTTCGGTGCCTTCCCCTGCGTGAGCGAGACCAGCATCTCGCCGGCAAGCGACTGGGACACGTAGACCTCGCCCGCGGCCGCGCCGCGCACGACGCGTCCCAGCTCCTGCGCGGAGACACCTTTCAGCACATAGGCCCGGGCACCGGCCTTGAAGGCGGCGAGCAGGCGGTCCTTGTCGTCGGAGACCGTGAGCATCACGATGGCGGTGGCCGGGCAGGCCATGCCGACCTTCTCCGCCGTGACGATGCCGCTCCATCCCGCCATGCTGATGTCCAGCAGCATGACACGCGGCATCAACGTGCGGGCCATCTCCAGCGCCTGTTCGCCGCTGTCGGTCTCGCCCACCACGTGGAAATCCGCTTCGCCCTGGAGGGCGGTAACCACGCCCTGGCGAAACAGGGGGTGGTCGTCGACCACCAGGATGCTGGTGCGCTCAGGCATGCGCTTCCTCCCTCGCCCACAGCGGCAGGACGGCGCGGATCGTCGTGCCGCGGCCGGCGCCCGACTGGATGCTGAACGTGCCGCCGACTATCTCGACCCGCTCGCGCATGCCCGCCAGTCCCAGCCTGCCCTTGCGAGCGCCGTGGCCCGGATGGAAACCGGGCCCGCTGTCCTTCACCTCGATCGTCAGGGTCTCGCCCTCGCCGTGTGCACTGACCCTGCAGTTGTCGCCGCCGGCATGGCGGTACACGTTGGCCAGGCACTCCTGCAGGACACGGCAAAGGGTGATCTTGATCCGGGTGGAAGCGGCGACGTCGTCCGCCAGCGTACATTCGAGCTGCACCTTGGCCATCGTCTTGCCCTCATAGTCGCGCACCGAGCGAGCCACAAGCTCGACCACAGTAAGGTGCTGAATATCGGGCAGCTGCAAGTCGGCGGAGATCGCCCGGAGGTCGGCCAGGGCGGCTTGAACGGCGATGCGCACCGGCCCGAGGTTCCTTTCCAACTCCTCCGCTACACGCACGCCGCTGCACTCGGCCGACACGGTCTCCAGCCGCATCAGCGCATACCCGAGGTCCTGCCCCGGGCCGTCGTGCAGGTCGGCGGACAGCCGCTGCAGGAAGTTCTCATTCAGCGCCGTGGCGCGTTCCGCGGCGCGCCTCACGCGCTGGTGCAGCACCGCATTCTGCGCGTTGACCGTTGTCAGTTCGGAGACCTTGGCGCTCAGGTCCCGCTGCTGCCACGCAATGGTCTGGCTGCCGCGCCGCACGACCATGAACAGCAGGACGTACATGACAAGGGTGGTGCCGGCTACCGTCATCCAGCTGCGCCGCTGCGCGGCGCCCGCTTCGCGGTCGACCTCGTCGGGCAGCTGGTAGAACTCGGCGACCGCAATCACGCGTCCGAGGCTATCCGCGTGGATCGGCGTGTAGGTTTCAATGACCCGCGGCAGCGGCTGCCCATGCGTATGCTGGTCCGAGCGCTCGGTGATCTCGGAGAAGATTTCGCCGTGCAGCGCCGCCGCCAGTCCTTCCTCGATTGGGAAGTCCTTGCCAATTTGCGAGGCATCAGTGCTGTACAGGACGCGCCCGTCACGGCGCCAGATCTTGAGGCCGGCAATCTTGGCACCCAGGGGCGTGTGGGCCAGCATGTCGGCCAGCCGTGTCCGGTCTGCCGCCGTCAGGTCGTCCGAACGCGCGAGCCCCTGCACGTGCTGCGACACAAAGCTGTCCACATACAGGGCTGTCATCCCGCCCATGCGGTGAACGACGCTTTCTTGCACCTGCTCGGCGATCCAGTGGCCCATGAACAGCGTGCCCCCCAGCAGGATGGGAAACCCGAGGAGCAGGAACTGCTGCGCGAGTGAGCGGCGGAAAAACATGAGGTTCATTTCTGCGACCAAATGTAACAGCGGCTGCTTGGCTGACCTAGGCACGAAAGTGCCTGCATCCCGAGACGTAGGAGCCATCAAGTTGCGCCTTTCTATCCTGTTTGCCCGGCCGGGCGCTTTCTAGTATCGGAACATGTCACTCGGAGAATTCTCTGCAACAACTCATCCGCAACAGGGGAAAGCAAGCACCGGGCCCGCTGCCGCGCTGGCTGGGGCGTGCCCGCACCGGCCAGGACAGAACCCGGACCGCGTCGCGCCTGGCGACGAGCTTGTCCTGCCGCTGAACAAACGGGTGGTTGTCCAGTACGCATCCAGTCCGGAGGGCGGCCGCGAGCTCCACCTGTTCTGCGGTCCCATGGAAGTGATCTTCGAGGAGCCGGAGCTATTCGCCTTCGGTGAGGCCCTTGCGCGCCAGCAGAGTTTCCAGGCGCGCGCCTGCCTCGAATGGGGCGACGGCTACCAGTGGGAGCGCGTGAGCGGCCTGCTCGACGCACTAGTGGCGGACGGCATTCTGCGGCGGGGCGCCGACCCCGCCGTTCGGCTTTGGGAGCTTCCCGAGAGAGGGGACCTGCCCTCTCCCTTGCCGCCGGCTCCCGCCGCGCGAGCGCGCAGCTGGGACGAGTGCGAGTCGATCACCCGCGAGCTCGCTGGCCGGCCGCTGGAGGCCGGTTATCTGGAATTGGTGGTACCGGTGTTCCGCGTCGCCCATATGGCGCTTGACCGCGAAGGCCGCCAGGTCGGCGAGGCCAACGTGTTCCCGCGCGCCCTTCGTGTCGGCGTCCCCACCCGCTGGCGCACCTGCATCTACGACGGCACGCGCTACCTGGACACGAAACCGATGAACGTCAGCGCGCTGAAGGCCATGCGCAGTCACTGGTCCCAGGGGATGGCAGCGTTGCTGCGCATCCGTGAAGCCTACCTGGAACGCTACCCCGCCGCGCGCGATGGGATGACGCTTGGCGATGTGGAGCGCTTGTCCACCCTGGCGCTCGCGGTGGCGACCTATCCGCTCGTCAAGAAGGAAGGGCGCGTTGCAAATGGAGATCTGCATCCTGTGCTGTCCTCCATGTTCCGGATGACCGACGGCCTGCGCATGACGGCGCACCAGATGCTGTTCCTTCCGGTCCTTGAGGCGACCCGCCTGCCCTCGACGCGGATCAGCGCGCAGGAGATCCACGCCTACGCGGAACGCAACTACTCTTTCCATTCAGCGCAGGGCGTGTGCGCCGGGCCGCCCGCAATGATC
>JAYUHN010000155.1:0-2108 GCA_043766965.1 Ramlibacter sp.
TCAGGCCGGTCTGCCGCGCCGCGGCGCGAGCCGGCGCGCCTGACACGCTGCTGGTTGCGCCAGCTTTTGCAGCAATCCCTTCATGGTTTCCGGCAGCGAACCCTAGTGCGCCCCGGCAGGCACGTCGAGCCCGTCACCAGCGGCCGCCTTTTGCGGGTGGGTCAGCCATACCAGGGGGATCAGCAGCAGGAACATCGCCGCCGAAAGGTAGAAGATGTCGGCCGCGGCCAGCATGAACGCCTGCTGGTTCACAAGCGCGTTGATCTGGGCCAGCGCCTGCTGCGGTGACAGCCCCGCCGCAGCCAGTCCGGCCAGTGTCGACTGCGTCGCCGGGCTGGCCGGGTTCACCGCTTCGGCCAGTTGCGAGTGGTGCAGGGCCGCGCGGCTTTCCCACAGCGTGGTCGAAATCGAGGTCCCCATGGCGCCGGCCGTGATCCGCACGAAGTTGGTCAGGCCCGAAGCGGCCGGAATCCGCTCCGGCGGCAGCCCCGACAGCGTGATCGTCATCAGCGGGATGAAGAAGAACGCCATCGCGACGCCCTGCACGATGGTCGGGATCAGGATGGTGGTGAAGTCGGCCTGCGTATTGAAGTTCGAGCGCATCCACAACACCAGCGCGAACACCACGAAGGCGAAGGTGGCGTAGCGGCGAGGATCGACCCTGCCGATGGTCTTGCCGACGAAGGGCGACAACACCATCGCCATCACGCCGACCGGTGCCAGCACCATGCCGGCATCGGTGGCCGTGTAGCCCATGAACTGCTGCAGCCACAAGGGCAGCAGCACCACGTTGCCGAAAAACAGGCCGTAGCCGATCGAGGTGCTGAGCGTGCCGGCCCAGAAATTGCGGGCCTTGAACAGGCTCAGGTCGACCACCGGGTGTTCGTCGGTCAGTTCCCAGACCAGGAAGAATGCGAACCCGACCACCGCGGTGATCGCCAGTCCCACGATCGAGCCCGAATGGAACCAGTCGTTCTCCTTGCCCAGGTCCAGCACCATCTGCATCGCCGATATCCAGACCACCAGCAAGGCCAGGCCAAGCTTGTCGATGGGGAGCTTGCGGACTTCGGTTTCACGCTTGTGGTAGATCGCCCACGACGACAGCGCCGCGACGATGCCGACCGGAATGTTGATGTAGAAGATCCAGGGCCAGCTCATGTTGTCGGTGATCCAGCCGCCCAGCAGGGGGCCCATCACGGGCGCGATCAGGGTCGTCATGGCCCACATCGCCATTGCCAGGCCGGCCAGCGCCTTCGGATAGCTCGACAGCAGCAGCGACTGCGACAGCGGGATCATCGGCCCGGCGACGAAACCCTGCAGCGCGCGAAAGGCAATCAACGTCGCCATGTTGGGCGCCAGCCCGCACAGCACCGAGGCGATCACGAACAGGACGACGCTGGCGACGAACAGCTTGACCTGGCCGAAGCGTTGCGACAGCCAGCCGGTGAGCGGAACCGCGATCGCGTTGGCGACCGCGAAGCTGGTGATGACCCAGGTGCCCTGGTTCGGGCTGACGCCGAGGTCGCCGGCGATGGCCGGCAGCGAGACGTTGGCAATCGACGTGTCCAGAACGTTCATGAACGTGGCGGCAGACAACGCGATCGTTCCCCACAACCGCGTGGATCCCTCCAGAGGCTGCAATGCGGCGGGCGTCGACGTGCCGGCCATGGTCAGTGGCTGGCGGGCGCGGCGGGCGCCGCGGAGGCAAGCGCGGCAGAGGGCGCGCCCATGTGGCCACGACCCGAGTTCCGCGCAATCACGCGACGCACTTCGGCTTCGGCGCCGTCGTCCTGCGCCTGGAAGGCCTCGGTGGTCGTGAGGGCGGATGCACGTGGCGCATCGGCCAGCGTCTTTCCATCCTGCTTGCTCACGTCCACCGTCGCATCCATCGACAAGCCGACGCGCAGCGGATTGGCCGCGACCTGGCGCGCGTCGAGTTCGACCCGCACCGGCACCCGCTGCACCACCTTGATCCAGTTGCCGGTGGCGTTCTGCGCCGGCAACAGCGCGAACGCCGCACCAGTCCCGGCGCCCAGCCCGGCGACGACGCCGTCGTATTCCACTTTCTTGCCATACAGGTCGGCGGTGAGCTTGACCGGCTGGCCCAG
>JAYUHN010000156.1:0-5695 GCA_043766965.1 Ramlibacter sp.
TCCTTCTCGCCGAAGATCGCGACCAGCACGTTGGCGCCGGTGACTTCCTTCTTGCCGTTGCCGGTCGACTGCACGTGCATGATGGCGCGCTGGATCACGCGCTGGAATCCCAGCGTCGGCTGGGTATCGACATCATCGGTGCCGGCCACCTGGGGCGTGTTGTCCTTGATGAAGTTGGACAACGACTTGCGCAGGTCGTCGATGTTGGCTGAGCATGCGCGCAGCACTTCCGCCGCGCTGGGATTGTCCAGCAGGGCAAGCAGCAAGTGCTCCACCGTGATGAATTCATGGCGCTGCTGCCTCGCTTCCACAAATGCCATGTGGAGGCTGACTTCCAATTCCTGGGCAATCATGTTGGTCCTTTTTGCCTTGCTTGCTAACGAATACTAAGTCCGATCCGGATTTACTCGACCGGTTCACTGACACATTGCAATGGATGCCCGGCCTGCTTGGCCGCTTCCTGCACCTGCTCGACCTTGGTGGCCGCCACGTCCCTCGAGTACACGCCGCAGATCGCTTTCCCATCCAGGTGGATCTTCAGCATGATCTGGGTTGCGGTCTCGCGGTCCTTGTTGAAAAACTCCTGGATCACCACCACCACGAATTCCATCGGGGTGTAGTCGTCGTTGAGCATGACGACCTGGAACATCTGCGGCGGCTTGGTTTTCTGGGTCTTGCGCTCCAGCACCAGATTCCCACCCTCGTCAGCCTGCTTCGGCCGCGTCTTGGGCGCGACTGGAACCGGGGTGGGTGTTTTGCTTGCCATGAAATTCATTCTATCGAGCGCGCTTTTGCAGTGCGGCCACAAGGTGACTTGGAGGCGCTTCCGTCACATTCAAGCGACAGGCGGCAAGGCCTTCCGGCGCCAGTTATTTCCGCGTTGCACAAATTCGGGGGGAGCGGCAGCCGACGGCGCGAAAAAACTAAAATTAAGTGAAAATGTTGACACGGCGGCGCCGAATCGGGACACTAATGACCTGAGGGAACAGCAGAGGAGCCTAAAAATGGCGACGGGTACAGTCAAATGGTTCAACGACGCCAAAGGCTTCGGGTTCATCGAGCCCGATGGCGGCGGCTTGGACGTGTTTGCGCATTTTTCGGCCATCGCCATGGAGGGTTTCAAGACCCTCAAGCAGGGTTCCCGGGTCAGCTTCGAGATCACCGAGGGCCCCAAGGGCCAGCTGGCGCAGAACATCCAGGTCGACGCCGTGGTGGCCCCGATCCAAACGCTGCCCGCGGGCGCCCCGGAGGAAAGGCACCAGCGCCATTCCAAGGTGCGGGCGCCCCAGTTTCACGCGCTATCCGGCCACGGCGAGTAGCCGATCACTCGTGCGCCGCCGCACCAAGCAGGTGCTCGCGGAACCGGCTGCGAAGATAGGGGCCATCCCGCGGCGGTAGTGCCATCGGCGCCGGCTCGGTGCCGACCTTCACCGCGACGAACGCCAGTTCCCCGGGATCGTTGCCGACCAGCAGCACAATCCGCTGCTCGAATTCGGCGGTCGTTCGCGCCATGTGCGCTTGGCCGAAGCCGACGGCGCGGGCCACCGCGACCAGGTCGACGCCCCGGCCCGTATGCGCGCGTTGCATGCCGGTTTCCGCGTAGTGCTCGTTGTCGATCACCACGATCGACAGGTTGCCCGGACGCTGCACTGCCACCGTCGCCAGCGAGCCCAGGCCCATCATCATTTCGCCGTCACCCACCAGTGCCAGGACCCGGCGCCGTGGCTGGGCCAGCGCCAGCCCGAGCGCGAGCGGGACGGTGCCGCCCATTGCGCCCCAGACGTAGAAATTATCCGGCCGGTCGCCCTGCGCCATGACGTCGTAGCACGGGTTGCCGAGGCTGGCCACCACCAGGGCCTCGCCACGCTGGCGCAGGAGGGCGCCAACCACGGCGCGCCGCTGCAGGATTGAAGGTTCGGTCGGCATCGGGGATCGGCCCTATCTGGAGAAGGTCTTGCTGCCGAGCACACGCTGGCCGATCAACACAGCGACCGAGCGGCCGGTCTGGTAGGCCAGGCGAGCGCCGGCCCGCACGGTGTCCAGCACGTCGTCGGCGCGGTCGGCGCGGTACACCAGGACCCCGGCGGCCGCCAGCACCTCGGGCGTGGATTGGCCCATCGCCAGCTGCCAGGAATTGAACTCGCCCCATTCGCCGCGCATGGTCACCAGCATCAGCAGCGGCATCCGGCATTCGTGTTGCAGCGAGAGCATGTTGATGCAGTTGCCGACGCCGCTGGACTGCATCAACAACACCCCGCGCTGGCCGCCAAGCCAGGCTCCCGCCATCAAGGCCACGCCTTCCTCCTCGGTGGTGAGCGAGACGGACTGGATGTCCGGGTCGTCGTTGCACAGCTGGATCAGGCGGCTGTGGCCGGCGTCAGGGACATACCCGACCTGGCGGACAGCCAGCGACTTGAGTTCGGCGAAGACCTGGTCGGGCCAGGAAGGAACGGCGCCGACCGAAGCGCCGGCGTGACCGGAACTGCCGGCGTGGTCTGGCGTCGCCATCAGGCTGCCGGCTTCCAGCCGGCCGGTATCCGCGGCTTGTCGACTTTCGCCAGTTCGCACACCACATCGGCGATGCCCGAGAAGTCGAGGTGGCCAAAATCAGCGGCCCGGGCCAGGCTGAACGATTCGTGAACAGCCGCAGCCACCGGCATCGGCACCCTGGCCGCATGCGCCGCGCCCAGGATCAGTCCCAGGTCCTTGTGCGCCAGGTCGATGGTGAAGCCCGCACTGGTGTCGCCCGCCAGCACCTTGTTGGCGAAGTTGATCATCAGCTGGTTGTTGCGCGCCATCGTGCCGGACAGCACCTGCAGCGTCCGGGTCAGGTCCAGGCCGAAGCGCTGCGACAGCGCCAGCGCCTCCGCATTCATCTGGCACAAGGAGATCGCGATGTAATTGTTGACCAGCTTGGTCCGGCCGCCGGTACCGACTCCACCGCAGTGGTGCACCGTCGTGCCCATGGCGTCGAGTAGCGGCTTGACGCGGGCGAAGTCGGCATCGCCGGCACCCACCATGAATAGCGACTCGCCCCGGTCGGCATGTTCGGCCAGCCGTCCGACCGGGGCATCGACCACCGTCATCCCGGCACGCTGCGCCAGCGCGTGCAACCGGTCGGTGGCCAGTGGATCGATCGTGCTCATGTCCATCAGGATGGCGCCCTTGCGGCCGTGGGCGAACAGGCCATCGGGGCCGGCCGCGACCGCCTCCACCTCCACCGAAGTCGGCAGCATGGTGATGACGATGTCGCACTCGCGCGCAATCGCGGCTGCGTCATTCGCCGCGCCGGCGCCCAGCGCGACCAGCTGCGACACCGCCGCGGGGTCGAGGTCGAGCACGCGCAGCGTGAAGCCCTTCCTGAGCAGGTTGGCGGCCATGGGCCGACCCATCCGTCCCAGGCCGATAAAGCCGATCGTCGCCATGTCAATCCTGTTTCCAGACCGGGCACAAGGGTACTACAGCGACCGTCACCATCCGGCCCAACGGCCCGCCAGGCCAAGGGTCATGGTGCGCACACGCGCGCGTCGGCCGCTTGATGTGTATCGTCTTCCCCATGACACCCCGCACCACCAGCCATCGCGGCAACAAGGCTGCTTTGCCCAGCAAGCCCTGTTCCGGTTGCGGCCTGGAGATGAGCTGGCGCCGGCGCTGGGCGAAAAACTGGGCCGAGGTGAAGTACTGCTCTGAAGCCTGCCGGCGCGTCAAGGGTGCGGGTGGCTGAGCTGCGGTCGCTGGTCGTCGTGCTGGGCGACCAGCTCGACCTCGATGCGGCGGCGTTCGATGGCTTCGATGCCGCTCTGGACGCCGTGTGGATGGCCGAGGTGGCCGAGGAATCGACCCATGTGTGGTCGAGCAAGCCGCGCACGGTGATGTTCCTGACAGCGATGCGGCACTTCGCACTGGCGCTGCAAGCCGCGGGCCGCCCGCTGCACTACACCCGCCTGGATGCGCCGGGCAACCGCGGCACCCTGGGCGCGCAGTTGCAGGCCGACCTCGAACGCCTGCGGCCGGCCCGCTTGGTGCTGACCGCCCCGGGCGATTGGCGCGTGCTGGAGGCGATCAAGGCGGTAGCCGAAGCCAGCGCGCTGCCGCTCGAGATCCACGAGGACCGCCACTTTTTCGTCAGCATGCGTGAATTTTTGGCGCATGCCAGCGGCCGCAAATCGCTGCGTATGGAGTACTTCTACCGCGAGCAGCGCAAGCGCCACGGCATCCTGATGGACGACGGCGAGCCGGTCGGCGGGCAGTGGAATTTCGATGCCGACAATCGGGAGGCTTTCGGCCCGGCGGGACCGGGCATGCTGCAGCCGCGCACCACGTTCGCACCCGACGGCGTCACGCGCGCCGTGATCGCGCTGGTCGAGGCCCGCTTCGCCGACCATCCGGGCCGGCTGGACAGCTTCGCCTGGCCGGTCACGCGGGCGCAGGCTCTCCAGTCGCTGCAGGCCTTCATCGCCCAGCGGCTGCCGCTGTTCGGCCGCTACCAGGACGCGATGTGGCCGGGGGACCCGTGGCTGTACCACGCGCACCTGTCGGCGGCGCTCAACCTGAAGTTGCTGAACCCGCGCGAGGTGGTGGCGGCCGCTGAAGCGGCGTACCGCGCCGGGGATGCGCCACTGGCCAGCGTCGAAGGCTTCATCCGCCAGATCCTGGGCTGGCGCGAATACGTGCGCGGCGTCTACTGGACCCAGATGCCGGCATACCTGGAACGTAACGCCCTGGATGCGCAGCAGGACCTGCCAGCCTGGTTCTGGACCGGCGCCACCGACATGGCCTGCCTGCGCGACGCACTCGCGCAGACGCTGGCGCATGGTTACGCCAACCACATCCAGCGCCTGATGGTCACGGGCCTGTACACGCTGATGCTGGGGGTGCAGCCCAAGCAGGTGCACGCCTGGTACCTGGCGGTCTACGTCGATGCCGTGGAATGGGTGGAACTGCCCAACACCCTGGGCATGAGCCAATACGCCGACGGCGGCGTGATGGGCAGCAAGCCTTACATCGCCACCGGCAAGTACATCCAGCGCATGAGCCCGCACTGCAAGGGCTGCCGCTATGACCCCGCACAGCGCAGCGGCGACAGCGCCTGCCCGTTCACCACGCTGTACTGGGACTTCCTGATGCGCCATCGAACAACGCTGGCGAAGAACCCGCGCATGGCGTTGCAGGTGAAAAACCTGGCGCGCCTGACCGATGCGCAGAAGCATGCGGTGAATGAACGTGCGGCGGCCATCCGCTGCGGTGGGGTGGGTATCGCGCATGGATGAGATCTTCGCGCCTGGGTTCGCGCCGGTATTTGTCCCCAGCCTGGCGGCAGCGCAGGCCCGCATCGCCGCCGTGCGGCCGGCGGCCTATGCACGCACGCGCAACGCGCTCGATGGCGCCGTCAGCCAGCTGTCGCCATACATCACCCACGGCTTCGTCAGGCTCGCTGAGGTGCTGGCCGGCGTGGCCCGGCGCCATGCACTGGACATGCAGCACAAATTCGTCTTCGAGCTCGGCTGGCGCGCTTACTTCCGCCACGTCTGGCAGCAGCGTGGCGACGGCATCCTGCAGTCGCTGCATCCAGGCCCGCTGCCCGACGCCGCCTACGCCCGCGAGCTGCCGGCCGACATCCGCCAGGCCCATACCGGCGTGCCCGTGGTGGACCAGGCGGTGCGCACGCTCTACGCCACCGGCATGCTGCACAACC
>JAYUHN010000157.1:0-2107 GCA_043766965.1 Ramlibacter sp.
CATCGGCAGCGATTTTTCCAGGTTGATGATGTGGATCTTGTTGCGGTGGCCGAAGATGAACGGGGCCATCTTGGGGTTCCAGAAGCGGGTCTGGTGGCCAAAATGGACACCTGCTTCCAGCATTTCGCGCATGGATACTGACATGGGTTGAACTCCAAAGGTTGGGTCTAAAATCCAGCCCGAAATCGCTTTCGTCTGCGACGAAAGCGACACCTTGGTGGGCTGGTTTGCGGATGGCTTCGCGGCGCATGTCGCGAGGCCTGATTCGCGGGCGGCTGTGCTGCCAGCGAAACCTGACGATTGTAGCAGAGACAGCACTTCCACCCCATGCTCCCTGACCTCCACACCACCCGTGCACGCATTCGCGCGCAGCAGCCTCGGCTGCTGCCGACCTCGAAAGCGCCATCGCCATCGCGCAGGCACCCGCCTGCCGCCACGTCTTTCTGGGCACCCGGTTCGCCACGGCCGGGCACGAAGCGGCCGATCGCGCTGAGCTGCCGGTCGGCCTCATGCTGTGGCACGGCGCCATGCGTGACGATACGATCCTGAATATTGCGCAGCAGGCCGAAGCCCTGCTCGCTCCAGCTCCCGGGACGGAATGAACATCGTTACAGCACAAGGACGGCAATGAACATCGCCGTCGCAGCACAAGGACGGCAATGAACATCGCCGTCGTGGGCGCCGGCATCATCGGCGTCACCACAGCGTACGAACTCGCCGCCGATGGCCACCAGGTCACCGTGTTCGAGCGCCGTGGCGCGGTCGCGGAGGAAACCAGTTTCGCCAATGCGGGCGTCGTCGCGGCGGGTGCGGTGACGCCGTGGGCCGCACCCGGCATGCCGGCCAGGATCGCGCGCCACCTGTTCAGCCGTCATTCGCCGGTGCGGCTGTGCCTGCCGCTCACCTCCGCCGACATCGGATGGATGTGGAAGTGGTGGCGCTCCTGCACGCTGGAAACCTATCTGGCCAACCGGGCGCGGATGCAACGGCTGGCGTTCTACAGCCGCGAGCGGCTGCATCGCCTGACCGAGGACCTGAAGCTGGAGTACGACCACAGCCCCGGCTACATGGTCCTGCTGCGGTCGGAGAAGGACAGCAAGCTGGCGCGGCCCGGCCTGCAGGTGCTGCGCGACGCCGGGGTCCCGTTCCGGGAGATCGATGCGGCGCAAGCGCGATTGCTCGAGCCGGCGCTCAGTCCCGACACGCCGTTCCTGGGCGCGGTGCACCTGCCGAATGACGAAGTCGGCAACTGCCGGCAATTCGCGCTGCTGCTGAAAACGCAGGCCCAGCGGCTGGGCGCCCGGTTCGAGTTCAACAGCGCCGTCGCGCCGCTCAACCCCGCCGCACCGGCCACGCTGCGGATCGCGGTGGACGGAGCACAGCCACGCCAGCAGCGGTTCGATGCCGTCGTGGTCTGCGGCGCGCTCGAATCGGCCAGGTTGCTGCGTCCCGTCGGCATCAGGCTGCCGCTGGCGGCGGTGCACGGCTACTCGATCAGCGCGCCGATCCGCGAACCGCTGAACGCGCCACGCAGCGGTTTGATGGACGAGCGCTACAAGATCGCCATCGCGCGGCTCGGCAACCGGGTCCGGGTGGCGGGCAGCGCCGAAATTGGCGGCTCGGCGACTGCCCGGCGGCCCGCCGCCATCCAGACGCTGTACAAGGTGCTGCACGACTGGTTTCCAGGCGCTGTGCAGATCTCGAACACCGGCGCCGGGGTGCAGGAATGGAAAGGCGCGCGCCCCATGCTTCCCGACGGCCCGCCGGTCCTTGGGGCCACCGGCATTCCCGGCGTGTGGATCAACCTGGGACATGGATCGAGCGGATGGGCGCTGGCGTGCGGCAGCGCCCGGGTCGTCGCCGACCTGATGGCGGCCCGCGCGCCCGAGGTCGACATCGAAGGCCTGGGCGTCGAAAGACTGGCGTCGCTGGAGTGACGCCGCACCCGGCAGTGTGAAAATCGGGCTGATGCAAAGGATCTCACCCGGGCGGCGCTGGCCCCTGTTCGACGTCGCGACGACGCGGCGAATCGAACAGGCGACGGCGTTGCGACTGCCTCCCCACGCGCTGATGGAAAGCGCCGGCCTGGCGGTGGCACGGCTCGCTC
>JAYUHN010000158.1:0-5652 GCA_043766965.1 Ramlibacter sp.
CCCTTGACCGCGAGGATGGCCGCGCGGATGGCCGCCGGGTCGGTCTTGCCGGCCTTGTTGATCGCCATGCACAGGATGGTCATCGCGTCGTAGGTCCACGACGACTGGTTGTCCGGGGCCACTTTCGCGGTGTCGCGATAGAGCTTGCCGTATGCCTTGCTCGCGGGGCTCGAATCCTCGGCGTAGTCGGCCACGCCGAAGGTGCCGTGGAGGGCCGGACCGGCGAGCTTGAGCGCGCTGACATTCACGATCGATGGGGAGCCGACCCAGGGAATGGTCACGCCGAGCTGGCGCAATTGACGGGCGAACACACCGAGATCGTTCTCGAAAGTGAAATACGAACCGAGGACGTCGGCGCCGGATTGCTTGATGGCAAGCACCACCGGGGTGAAGTCCTGGCTCTGGTTGGCATAGCCCTGGTCCAGTGCGACGCTGGTGCCTGGAAGCTTTTTGAGTCCGATGGTCAGCGCGTTCCCACCCGCGGTGCCGAATGCGTCTGTCGAGTGGACGATCGCCCACTTTTTCTTGCCGAGCGTGTTGACCCCGTAATCCGCAATCACGCTGCCGGAATACGAGTCGTTCGGACGGAAGCGAAACAGCCACTGGTTGCCCATGTGCGTGAGCGTCGGGTCGGTGCCGCCGATCATCACCGGCTTGCCGACCTTGAGCACGTCGGGCGCCATCGCGTGCACTTGCGTCGAGCGGATGGAGCCGATGAAGGCCACCATCTCCGGTTGGGAAGACAGCTTGGAGAACGCCAGGACCACGCCGGGGTTGGTGGTCTGGTCGTCCTCGGTGATCAGCTCGACCTGCTTGCCGAGCACGCCACCGGCCTTGTTGACGGCATCCAGCGCCAGCCGCGCGCCGGTCTGGGCGTAGCGGCCCTGCTCCGCGGCAGGACCGGTGATCGGCGTGACCATTCCGATCTTGATCGTCCCGCCCTGGGCGGCCGCCTTGCCGATGAACGCCGGAAGCGCAAGACTGGCGGAAAGCGCGCCGGAAAAGTGTCGCCGTGAAATGGTCATGTCATCCGCCTCGTGGGTTGGTCAGTACTGAAACGGGCCAATATATTTCAGCTTCAGCCAAGGTGACAGAGGGTATTCCTTCATTCCCGCCGAGCCTCATTCGCCCTGCTCTGCTTGAGCGCCTTCCCCCCCGTGGCAAAGCGCGCTCCGTACCACGCTAAAATGAAAGCTGACACGCGGGCGTCGTTCAATGGCAGGACCTGAGCTTCCCAAGCTCAAGACGTGGGTTCGATTCCCATCGCCCGCTCCATTGCGCCTGGCGGCGCGCAGGCGAACTGTCGAGAACTCTGGATGAAGCAAGTGATGCGCAATATGTCGGGGGTGGCCGTCGGCGCGGCGGCGGCGTGGCTGACGTTGTCCCGCCGCAAGCGGCTCGGGCATGACCTGACGCCTCTCAATTCGCAGCTGCGGTCGCAGCTCCGGGCCCAGGCTGGCGACCTCGCCTTTGCCACGGCCGATCTGAAATCCATCGGGCAGTTTCTGCAGGATGACGTGACTGCGGGGGTCGCCGAAGTTCGAGCGCTCGCGGCCATCCTCAAGCAGTCGTTGCGCGATGAAGGCGCCGGACAGCAGTCTTGCATCCGCGGGCTCGACAGCGTGTCCCAGCGGCTCGACGACTGCATCGCTGCGCTGGTATCGCGGACTCAGTTGTCGCAATCGAAGACAGAATTCGTCGAAGTCGACATGAGTTCGATCGCCGGCGGGGTCCTGTCGCAGCTGCAGGAGCGCGACAGGCGCAGGGTGGTGGTGACGAATGTGCAGGAAGGGCTACGTCCCATCGGCGACGCCAGACTGTTGCGATCGCTGGTGCAGCTGCTGCTTGGGAGCGTCTGGAGACTCACGCACCGAACCAGGCTGGCAACCATCACGTTCACCGCGAACGAACAAGCAGGCGGACAGCGCGTTTATTGCCTGAGGCACAACGGGTTGGGCTTCGACCAGGGGTTCGCGCAGGACCTGCTGAACGACGTGCCACACACGTATCCGAACGAGGAATTGCGGTCGGCTGGAATCGACCTGGCAACGGTCAAGAGCATCGTTGGGCGACACTCCGGCCGACTGTGGCTCGGGCCGGGTGAAGGACCCTGCGAAGGTCAAGGCGCCAAGGTCAGCTTCACGTTGGGTCCAGGGTCCTGAACCCGGGGTCGGCGGTTGCCGATCGCGCGCCAGCTACTTTTTTGCCTGAGCGCCGCCGCCGAAGCTGACGACGCGGACATCCAGCTCGCAACCACGGACTGTCTCGAAAGCACGCGCCATGGCGCTTTCGATCCAGGCTGGATCGTTGCCGAACGCACCGCCGCCAAGGCTGGTGAGAAATACGGTGGGGCAGCCGGTCTGGTCGCGATTGAGCAGGGCGGACAGCAAAGTCGCCTCGTAAGCCGCTTCCAGCACCAGCGTGGCGAAGCGCTCCCAGCGTGCGGCCGGAATGGACGAATACGAAACCGGCAGCGCGGAACAGAATGCCTGCGTGACCCGCTGGCCGGGCGTTGCGGACTCGGTCACCTCCACACCCCGGTGCAGTCCGATCCGAAGCAACCCGCGCAAGGCATCGAGCTGCGCCTGCGACTTGGATGAAAGCGCCGCGTCGATGCTGGCGAGGCCCTGCTGCGAACAGAGCGCGTAACCGTTGCGCATTTGCCAGAGCGGGCCGCCATCGCCGGCCAGCGCCTGGCCCAGGTCGGAGAGGCAATCGAACTGGCGCACGCTGGTCTGCCCGGTCCCGCCATCGAGCGGAACCAGGTAATTGCGATAGATCGCCGCGGCGCCCGCAGCCATGGCGCAGGCCGGACCCTGGGTCCGGTCCTGCTGGTAGCAGGTGACGCCGGCTTCCGGCGTCACGTCAGGACTCACCATTTCGAGCAGGTTGAATTGCGAAGCGACCTGGAACAATGCGCTGTTGTTGAGCGGCTGGGTGTGCAGGCGCCGCACGTCGCCCTGCAAACTCGACACCCTGACTTCGCCGCCGCCGCGCGCGACGATATCGCGGGTCCGCTGGCGCAGCTGGAACAGTGACGGTGTTTCGAGTTCCCCGACGAAGCACAACCGGCTCGAGTGGGCCGATTGCAGCTTGCCATCCACCACGGACAGCGCAGCCTTGGTCTCGTCGTAGCTCAGCTCCTTGAAACCGGTGATGCGTTCGAACCAATCCATCTCGGAAACTCCCAGGCGGTGCGTACCGCCGCCCCCCATTGTCAGTGGAAATCTCGGCTGGCTGTGCCCTGCTCGGCCAGTCGGCCCAGCAACCCGGTCAGATCCTTCAGCTTGTGCGCCAGCAGATGCCTGACCTTGCCGCCGCTCTCCACATCGCGCTGCCACACCCCTTCCACCGCCAGCAGGCGCGACTTGAGCAACGCCTCACGCTGCGCCTCCACGACATGGTTCCAGACGATGACGCTCACGGTTCCGGTCTCGTCCTCCAGGGTCACGAACATGGTTCCCTTGGCGGTCGGAGGACGTTGTCGGACCGTGACGATGCCGCAGGCCCGTGCCGGACTGCCGTGTTGCAGCGGCCGCAACTGGATCGATGTCAGCAGCTTCATCTTTTCCAGTCTGGGTCTCAGCACAGCCAGCGGATGGCGCCGCAAGGTGAGTCCGGTGGCGGCGTAGTCGAAGACGATTTCCTCGCCTTCGTTGGCCGACTTCAATTGCAGCCTGTCCTCCTCGATCGGCGCCTCCTTCAGCAGCACCGGTGCGCGGCGCTGTGCGGAGGCGGCCCAGGCTTGCTGGCGGCGATGACCGGCCAGGCTCGACAAGGCATCCGCTGCCGCCAGTGCATTCATGTCCTTGAGGTCGAGTTCGCAGCGCAGGGCCAGGTCTTCGACACTGCTGAAAGGACCCTGCTCCCGCCCCAGCACGATCCGTTCGGAGCCCTTGTCGCTCAGTGTGCCCACCATCCGCAGCCCGAGACGCACGCAGGGCTGGAGCAGATTGCCGCTGCCCGGGCAACAGGCTTCGTCCCTGCCCTCTTCCTGCGCAGCGGATTCGGGAGGCTCGAGCGTGCAATCGACGGCACTGAGCGTGACGTCCACCGGCCGCACCTCGATGCCATGGCGGCGCGCGTCCTGGATCAATTGCGACGGCGTGTAGAACCCCATCGGCTGGGAGTTCAGCATGGCAGCGAGGAAGCAGCCCGGTTCATGCCGCTTCATCCAGCTGCTGCTGTAGGCGAGCAGCGCAAAACTGGCTGCATGGCTTTCGGGAAAACCGTATTCGCCGAAACCTTCGATCTGCTTGAAGATGTTGTGCGCGAATTCCCGCTCATAGCCCCTGTCGACCATGCCGTTGACCAGGCGGTCATAGAAGATGCTGACGTCTCCGTGGTGCTTCCAGGCGGCCATCGATCGGCGCAACCGGTCCGCCTCCCCCGGCGTGAATCCGGCCGCGAGGATCGCGACCTGCATCACCTGCTCCTGAAAGATCGGCACACCCAGCGTGCGCCCCAGCGCTTCCTTCAGCGCTTCGCTCGGATAGGTCACGAGTTCTGGATGCAGCCGCCGCTTCAGGTAGGGATGGACCATGCCGCCCTGGATCGGCCCCGGCCGCACGATCGCAACCTCGACCACCAGGTCGTAGAACTTGCGGGGCTTGAGCCGCGGCAACATCGACATCTGCGCGCGGCTTTCGATCTGGAACACGCCGACCGTGTCGGCCGCGCAGATCATGTCGTAGGTGGCCGTGTCTTCCTTCGGGATCTCGGCCAGGGACCACTGCTCTCCGCGCCATGTCTGCCGCAGTTGCAGCGTGCGCCGCAACGCGGACAGCATTCCCAGCGCCAGCACGTCGACCTTCATCAAGCCGACCGCTTCGAGATCGTCCTTTTCCCACTGGATGATCGAGCGATCCTTCATGGCCGCGTTCTCGACCGGCACCAGCCGGGTCAGCGCGGTCTGGGTCAACACGAAGCCGCCCACGTGCTGGCTCAGGTGCCTTGGAAAGCCACGCAGCTGGAACGACAGCTCCAGCCAGTTGTCGATCTTCCAGGGCGCTTCCAGGACGCCGATTTTGCTTGCCACCTCGATCAGGCGCTCTGTCAGGATCTCGCGATCGAACCAGAAATGGTCCTTGGCGAAGGCATCGACCAGCGCCTCGTTCACTCCGAGCGCCTTGCCGACATCGCGGATCGCCATCCGTGAGCGATAGCGCACCACCACGGCGGCGATCGCCGCCCGGTCTCGGCCGTATTTTCGATAGATGTACTGGATCACCTCTTCGCGCCGCTGGTGTTCGAAATCGACGTCGATGTCGGGAGGCTCGTTGCGCTCGGCGCTGATGAAGCGCTCGAACAGCAGGCTCATGCGCGCCGGGTCGACCTCGGTGACGCCCAGGCAGTAGCAGACCGCCGAGTTGGCCGCGCTGCCCCGGCCCTGGCACAGGATGCCGCGCTCGTGGCGGGCCCAGTGCACGATGTCGGCCACCGTCAGGAAATAGGGCTCGAAGCCGAGCTGGGCGATCAGCGCCAGCTCATGCTCGATGGTCTTGCGCACCGCCGGCAGCTCACCGCCCGGGAAGCGGCGCCGCAGGCCCTGCTCGGTCAACTCGCGCAGCCAGCTGGTGGGGGTGTGGCCGGCGGGCACGATCTCTTCGGGGTATTCGTAGCGCAGCTCGGCCAGCGAAAAGGCGCAACCGG
>JAYUHN010000159.1:0-5642 GCA_043766965.1 Ramlibacter sp.
GCCATCGGGTCGGCACTGCTGCTGTGGCTGGCGTCGCACCGGGTGGATCTGTCGGGATGGCCCGCAGCTGTGTTTCTTTTTCTGCTTGCGTGGCCGGCCACCGAAGCGGCGGCTTCCCTGGTCCACCGGTTACTGGCCGAATCGCTGAAAGTGCAGTTCCTCCCCCGGCTGGAATTCGCCTCGGGCATCCCGCCCGAACACGCGGTGCTGGTCGTCATCCCGACCATGCTGCATTCGAAATGGTCAACCCGGTTGCTGCTCGAGCAGCTCGAACGGCACTGGCTTGCCAATCGCGAACAACACGCGCAGTTCGCGCTGCTGACCGACTGGCCCGACGCGGATGCGGCCACCCTGCACACCGACGCGGCCCTGCTTTCAGACGCGCTGGCGCAGCTTGGCGAGCTCAATGTCCGCGTCCCGACGGAAGCCGGAGCACCGCCGCGTTTCGTGTTGCTGCACCGTCCGCGTAGCTGGTGCGAGACCCAGCAGCGCTGGCTCGGCTGGGAACGTAAACGTGGCAAGCTCGAACTGCTGGTGCGGGCGCTGGCGACTGGCACCTGGACCGGCTTCGTCGTACTCGACCCGGCCCCGCGGTTGCTGCAGGGGATCCGCTACGTCCTGACATTGGACAGCGACACCGGCTTGCCGCCCGGGGCCCTGCGCGAACTGGTCGCGGTCGCGGCTCATCCGCTCAACGAGCCGCGCGTGGACAGCGCCGTGCGTCGCGTCGTTTCCGGCTACGGCATCCTGCAACCCCGCCTGCTCACACCGCTGACACCCGACGGCAAGAACACCCGCTTTCACCGCCTGTTCGCCGGGCAGCCCGGCATCGACCCATACAACAATGCGGTCTCGGACGTCTACCAGGACCTGTTCGGCACCGGCAGCTTCAGCGGCAAGGGGCTGCTCAACGTGGCCGCCTGCTACGCCGTGCTGGATGGGCGACTTCCGGCCGAATCCGTCCTCAGCCACGACCTGCTCGAAGGCAGCATCGCCCGCTGCGGCTACGTCAGCGACATCACGCTGGTGGAGGACTATCCACAGCACCCCGGAGTGGCAGCTTCACGCCTGCACCGGTGGACCCGCGGCGACTGGCAGTTGTTGCCGGTCATGTGGAAAGCGCGCGGCTTCGGCGTCGACCGGCTCGGTGTCTGGAAGATGTGCGACAACCTGCGGCGTTCGCTGGTGCTTCCCGCCTGTGCCGTGTTGCTGGGCCTGGCTTCGTTCGAAGGCTCGCTCGATCCGTTGAGCGCCGTGGTGATGGTGTTCGGTGCCCTGCTCGCCGGGCCCTTGCTGGGGACCCTGGCCGGCCTCGTCCCCACCCGCGGGAGGATCGCCTGGCGCCACTTCTTCTATGTCGGAGGCCAGGAACTCGCGCGCACCCTGATCGCGTCCGCGTGGCAGTTCAGCCAGCTCGCGGCACAGGCCTTGCTTTTAACCGATGCCGCTCTGCGTTCGCTCTGGCGCATGCTCGTGACCCGCCGAAAACTGCTCGAATGGACCACGGCGGCGCAGGCGCAGGCGGCAGCGCGACAAGACCTGCCGGCGTTCGTGCGGCAACACGCGCCGGCGTCGCTGCTGTGCGCCGCACTGGCGCTAGCGTCCTTATGGGGCGAGCATCCTGCGGCCGGGGTGCTGCTCTTCACGTTCTGGGCCTGCTCTCCGGTGACGGGCTGGTGGGCGGCGCGCTGGCGCGGCGGCAGCCCCCTGGAAGAGCTGCGCGACCGGGACCGGCTCTACCTGCAGGAACTGGCGCGCGACAGCTGGCGCTACTTCGAGCGCAGCGTCGGCCCCGAAGACAACCACTTGCCGCCGGACAACCTGCAACTGGTGCCCGAACCCACACTGGCGCACCGCACCTCGCCCACCAACGTCGGCTTGTACCTGCTGGCCGCTTGCTGCGCGCGCGAATTCGGGTGGATCAGCACCGGCGAGCTGAGCGCCCGGCTGGAGGCCACGCTGGCCACGCTGGAGCGCATGCCGACGTATCGAGGCCATTTCCTGAACTGGTACGACACGCGTTCGCTGGAGATCCTGCCGCCCGCGTACGTTTCCACGGTGGACAGCGGCAACCTCGCGGGACTGCTGCTGACCGTGGCCGAAGCCTGCTGCGAGCTGTCCCGCCAGGGAGCCGACGGCGACGTCGCGCAGGCGGCACTGCTGGTGCTGGCCGGCCGCTGCCGTGCACTGTACAAGGCGATGGACTTCCACTGCCTGTACGACGGCAAGCGCCACTTGTTCCACATCGGGCTGCGGGTGCAGGACCAGGCGCTGGACGCCAGCTACTACGACCTGCTGGCTTCGGAGTCCCGGCTCACCAGCTTCCTGGCCATCGCCAAGGGCGACGTGCCACGGCGCCATTGGGGCGCGCTTGGCCGTCCGTTCCTGTCAGTCGGCGTGGCCGCTGGCCTCAAATCGTGGTCGGGCTCGATGTTCGAGTACCTGATGCCTTCGCTGTTGATGCCCGAACCGGTGGGCGGGCTGCTGCACTCGGCCTCGTGCGCGGCGGTGACCGAACAACAGGCCGCGGGCGCGGCGCAACGGCTGCCATGGGGGATCTCCGAATCCGCGTACTTCGCCCAGGACCATTCGCTGGCCTTCCAGTACGGACCGTTCGGCGCGCCGCGGCTGGCGCTGCGCCGCACGCCACCGGGCGACCGTGTCGTCGCGCCATACGCGAGCCTGCTGGCGGCAATGTTCGAGCCGCGTGCCGCCACCGCCAACCTGCAGCGACTGCAGGAACTGGGCGGGCGCGGCGAGCTGGGCATGTTCGAATCCCTCGACTTCACCGTGTCGCGGCAGCCGGCCGCGGAACCGTTCAGCGTGGTCGAGACTTTCATGGCCCATCACCAGGGGATGTCCCTGGCGGCCCTGTGCAATGTCCTTTGCGCCGATGCGCCCAGGCGCTGGTTCGGCGCCGACGCGATGGTGGCGGCACACGAAGTGCTGCTGCACGAAAGCACCCCGCGCCAGATCGTGGAAAGCGCCGATCCACGGCATCCGCCGGAACCAGGCGGCAACCAGCAGGCACCGGTGTTCCAGTCGCGCCGGGTGCATCCGCAGTCCCCCGGCTGGAAGCCGACCCACCTGCTGTCGAACGGCCGCTACAGCGTGGCCCTGCGCGCCAGCGGCGCCGGCGTCAGCCGCTGGCGCGGCCAGAACGTCACCCGCTGGCGCGACGACTTGCTGCGGGACGCGTTCGGCAGCTTTTTCTATCTCCGCCGGGAAGGCCGGCCCGAGCTGGTCTCGCTGACGTCGAGCCCCGCGCCGGGCGCGAACTGGCGCTACCAGGCCCGCTTCATGGCCGACCGGGTGCAATTCGACGCCCAGGCCGAGGACATCACCGCCAGCATCACGGTGCTGGTCAGCCCCGAGGACGACACCGAGCTGCGCACGGTCACCTTGCGCAATACGGGCCGGACCACGCTCACTTGTGAACTGGTTTCGAGTTTCGAGCCGGTGCTCGCTCCCGGATTGGCCGACGAGGCCCATCCGGCATTTTCGAATCTCTTCGTCCAGACCCGATGGCGGGCCGAGTGGCGCGCGCTGCTGATGACGCGCCGGCCGCGCCTGCACGGCGATCCGGAAATTGCCGTCGCGCACTTCCTGGCCGGGGCGGACGGAGAGTTGCTGCTGGTGGACTGCATCACCGACCGGCGGACTTTCCGCGGCCGGAACCGGCCGGTCTCCGCGCCGGCGCTGGGGGAGCAACCACGAGACGCGGACGGCGCTCCGGTCAATGGTCTGGACCCGGTGGCCTGCCTGCGGGTCAAACTGCGGCTGGCGCCCGGCGCGATGGCGCGGCTGACCTTTGCCACCACCGCCGCCGAGCGCGAAGACGAGCTGGCGGCGCGCATCGACAGTTACCTGCAGCCGATGCATGTCGAGCGCGCCGTGCGCATGGCCGCGACCCTGGCGCAGGTGCGGGTGCGGGATCTCAGCCTGGTGCCCGAACAGATCCTTGCTCTGCAGGACCTCACCACCGTCCTCATGTACAGCGGGCCGCGGGCAATCACCGAACGAGGCCCGGTCGACCAGCGCCAGCTGTGGCGCTTCGGGTTGTCGGGGGACAAGCCGATCGTGCTGGTCCGGGTTCATTCGACCATCGGATTGCCGCTGCTGCACTCGTTGCTGCGGGCGCAACCCTGGTGGAGTTTTGGTGGCTTGCCGGTGGACGTCGTGGTCCTGAACAGCGAACCCAATTCGTACCTGATGCCCTTGCAGCGGGACATCCTGGCCCTTCGCGACCGGCTGCTGCAGGCGGTGCAGAACAGCTTCCCACGCAGCGAAGTCGCCGGCTTCTTCCTGCTGCGCGAGCAGGAAGTCGCAGCCTCGGAAAAGGCCGCCCTCAGCGGCCTTGCCCGCGTGATCCTGACGGCCGACGGCCGGCCGCTCGAGGTGCAGGTTGCGGCTTTGCGCGAAGCGTGGGCCGCGCAGCCGGCGCAACAGCTGGCCTACGCCGGCAGCGAGCACCTTTCCACCGTACCGGAGGCGGCGATCGCGCTGCCGTCCGGCCAGTTCGATTCAGCCACTGGTGAGTTCCGCTTCCGGGTTGCGCCCGGCCTTGCGCCGGCCCGGCCCTGGGTCAACGTCATCGCCAATCGTGGCTTCGGTTTTCAGGTGTCCGAGGCCGGCGCGGGCTATACCTGGGCCGTCAACAGCCGCCTGCACCAGCTGACGCCGTGGTCGAACGATCCGGTCGCGGACCCGGTGGCGGAGCACTGGCTGCTGCAGGATCTCGACAGCTTGGAGGTCTACCCGGCCACCGGCGCAGGCGGCCGGGTGCGGGTGCGGCACGCTCAAGGCTACAGCGTGTTCGAAAGCGCACACGACATGCTGGCCATCGAAACCACATTCTTCGCCGACAGTGTGGAGGCAGTGAAGATCGTCCACGTCCGGCTGCGCAACGACGGCGGCAGCCGCCTGCGCCTGCGCGCGATGGCGCTGGTCGAGTGGCAGCTCGGGGCCAGCCGCGGCGACCGGCGCGGTGTCCTGACCTGGAAATCCGGCGATCTTCCGGCGCTGTTCGCCCAGCAACGCGAGCATCGCGCCGGCTTCGGCGGCTACACCGCATTCCTCGCGCATTTCGGCACCGGCCGGATGTCGCAATGGACCTGCGATCGCGCCGAATTCTTCGACGCGGCCGGTGCGGTCGGCGTGCCGTTGAACTGGGGCGAGCGCAGCGGCGCGGCACTGGATCCATGCGCAGCGCTGGCGGTCGACATTGTGCTCGGCGCCGGAGAGATCAAGTCTTTCAGCTTCGTTCTCGGGCATGCTACGTCGGCTACCGGCGCCGAGCAACTGGCGCAAAGCTGGAGCCGCCGCGATCCGATGGAGGCGCTGGCGCAGGTGAAGAGCGGATGGTCGCAATTGCAGAAATCTCTGCAGGTGACATCGCCCGATCCTCTGTTCGACGCCTTGGTGAACCAGTGGCTGCTGTACCAGACGGTGGCATGCCGGCTGTGGTCGAAGGCCGGCTTTTACCAGGCCGGCGGGGCGTCGGGGTTCCGCGACCAGCTGCAGGATGCAATGGCGCTCACCCTAGCCGATCCAGCGCGCCTGCGGGAGCAGATCGTGCTCAACGCGGGGCGCCAGTTCCCACAGGGGGATGTGCAGCACTGGTGGCATACGCCCGGCGGTGA
>JAYUHN010000160.1:0-2084 GCA_043766965.1 Ramlibacter sp.
TGCCGGGGGATCGCCTGCTCGATATCGGTTGCGGCTGGGGCGCCCTGGTGATTCATGCGGCCAAATACTTTGGCGTTCGAGCCCACGGCATCACGATCAGCAGTCGGCAGCTGGAACTGGCGCGCCAACGGATTTCGCAAGCAGGCCTCGACGACCGTGTGACAGTCGAGTTGCGCGACTACCGCGACCTGCGAGGCGACTCGGTCTACGACAAGATCGCCAGCATCGGCATGTTCGAGCACGTCGGGCTGAAGAACCTTCACGGATATTTCTCGACCATTCACAGACTGCTGAAACCCGCAGGCCTGTTCCTCAACCACGGAATCACCCACGATGTTGAAGGCTGGGACAAGACAAGTTCGACCGAGTTCATCAACCGCTACGTCTTCCCCGACGGGCAGCTTGACACCGTCAGCAACATCCAGCGCGAAATGGAGCGCGCGCGCTTCGAGATCGCGGACGTCGAAGCGCTTCGCCCCCACTACGCCCTCACGCTGAGGCACTGGGTTGCGCGGCTGGAGCAGTGCCACGACCAGGCGCTGGAATATGTCAGCGAATCGACTTTCCGGGTCTGGCGCTTGTACATGGCTGCCTGCGCGCTCGAATTCGAATCCGGCGAGATCGGTGTCTATCAGGTGCTGGCCAGCAAGCGCAATCAGGGAACTGCGTCGATGGTGTTGACCCGGCGCCATCTTTACCGGGCACCGCACGGCAACGAAAGCCCCATCGCTGCGGGAACATCCTGAACTTCACCTGAAATGCATTCCGGCGCGCGTACGCGTCCGGTTTTTGGTTCGTTGAGCGTCGCTGGGATCCGGATGCAGCCCTTGGACTGTGCAGGCCCGAGCCGCCGCTCTGCTGTCCGGGTGCCGAAGCCTCGTTGCCGATTGCCTTCTCTACGGTTCCACGGCGCGTACCAGCACCACCGGCACCGTGCTGGTCCGCATCACGGCCTCGGCGTTGCTGCCCAGGGTCAGCCGGCTGAAGCCTCGCCGCCCGTGCGTGCCCATGATCACCAGATCGCAGCGGTGCTTGACCGTCTCGTCATTGATGATTTCTGAAATGCGCGCCTGCGCCACCTCGCGAACGAAGGTCTCGCACATCACACCGGCATCCGAGGCCGCCTGCTGCGCCTTGTCCAGCGCGTGTTGCCCGTATTGGCGTAACCCGTCGCGCATCGTCTCGTAGCTCGCGATGGATGACATCTCCACCATCAAGGCGAAGTCGTCTATCACGTGCAGCAGTACCAGCTTGGCTTTCAGGGCGGCCGCGAGACCGATGGCATGTCGCAGGCCCGCGTCGGCCGTCGGGCTGCCATCCACTGGAACGAGGATTCGGTGGTACATGGTTCTTCCTTTCGAACAAATTGAGGACTGTCGGGAGTCAGCGCGTGGTGGATCCGGTAGCCGCGCGCGCGGCATCGGCGGCCCGGTATGCAGCCTGCCCCGCCCCCGTGCAACGCTTCACGCGTTGCCTGCGCCGCCTTGACTGCCTCTTCGGCCTTGCGCGCTAGGCGGCGGATCTGCCGACTGCTGCTGGCCGGGACTTCGGGCTCCGCCGGTTGCGCACCGTTCGCCCCAGTCGTGGCGGCGAGCGCACTGAACAGAAGAAGCTTGGCGAGTGTCATTTCATGCTCCGCTCAGTGTCTGGCGGCGCGGTCATCGATCGGGCAAGTGCTCAAGCCCGACGGCCGCCACGGGGGCTTGTTCCTGTTAGATGATTCCGGCGGCAGGTGGGACACGTGTGACTCCTAGAGCGAATATAGGCTGTCCTAACTGATCGGGAGTTGATCAACATCAACTGCAGGCCGGTGAGCGCCGCGACCCGCGCGCGTGCCGGCGGATCAGTTGCTGATCTTCACCGTGTCCGGCACGCCGGGTTGACAAAGCGCAACTGCAGCGCCCGTCGGGGCCTTTAAAATAACTGCATGCAAGCATGTTCCGTCCCCCCGGCGCGAACCCTGGTCGAGACCTTGGCCCGTTCGCGCCACGCGCGGCTGGTCGAAACCCACATCTCCTGGGTGCTGCTCGCAGCCGATACGGTCTGGAAGATCAAGAAGCCCCTTCGGCTGTCCTTCGTCGACT
>JAYUHN010000161.1:0-5633 GCA_043766965.1 Ramlibacter sp.
GCCGATGGGCTCCAGCTTGTTGTTGAGAAGCACGGCGGCATTGCCGTCGAACTTGACCAGGGAGCCGTCGCTGCGGCGGATGCCCTTGGCGGTGCGGACCACCACCGCGCTGTAGACCTCGCCTTTTTTGACGCGTCCGCGCGGAGCCGCTTCCTTGATGCTGACCTTGATGATGTCGCCCACGCTGGCGTAGCGGCGCCTGGAGCCGCCCAGCACCTTGATGCACAGGACCGACTTGGCGCCGGTGTTATCGGCAACTTCAAGCCGCGATTCTGTCTGGATCATTTGTCAATATTCCCAACTTGTACCCACTGGTGCGGCCGGCGTTTCCGGCTGGCTCAGCAGGTCAGTCTTGGGCCCGTCGTCCGCGCCTTGAACCACTCAGGGCGCCTTTGTTGGGCAGATAAAAAGCTCTGAAGGATTGCAAAGGCCTTCTTGCACCCTGTTAAAGCGCAGCCCACGATTATGGCAAATCCGGAGGGGACTGTCAACCGGCCCATGTCGTGGCAATGGACTCGGCAGCGGGCTACACAGTTACTGCGGCATGGAGAGATAAAGCCCGCAAAGCGCCTGGAAATCCTCGATGCGCGGATCGACCCCGGTCTCCTGGCGCAGGATGGCGCCCACGTCCGCCGCCAGTGACCCGGCCAGGCGCGCGTCCAGGAACAGCATCCGCCAGCGCCGCGCAAGCACGTCCTCCACCGTCCGCGCGTACTCGCGCCGGGCGGCGAATCGCACCATCGCCTCCATCAGGCCGCCGCCCAGCATCCTGTCCGCGCCAGGGAGCGAGCGGACTGCTCCCTGCTCGCTGCCATACGAATGCCAGCCCTGGGGTGCGCTCATCGGCTGCCGCCCGGACGCCGGCCCGTCACCACCGACGAGCGTCAAGTGGGTCGTCACTCCAGCCGGAGAACCTGCAAGCAGGCCCCTTTCGAAGCAAAGCTGAAGCACGTCCTCGGCCATCGCGCGGTAGGTCGTCCACTTTCCGCCGGTGACGGTGACCAGGCCGCTGGCGCTGGCGACCACCGTGTGTTCGCGACTCAAGGTCTTGGAGTCATGGTCCTGATCGCCCGCCGCCTTCACCAGCGGACGCAGGCCCACCCACATGCTGCGAATGTCTTCGCGCCGCGGCGCCTTGGTGAGATACCGCCCCGCCTCGCCCAGGATGAAATGCAACTCCTCTTCGTAGGGGCGCGGTTCCCGTTCGAGGTCCGCTCGCGGCGTGTCGGTGGTTCCGAGGATGACCTTGCCCAGCCATGGAACACCGAACAGGATCCGCCCATCCAGCGTTTTGGGAACCAGCAGCGCGTGGGTCCCGGGCAGGAATTCCCGGTCCACCACGATGTGAACGCCCTGGCTGGGCGCCACCATCGGCGTGACTGGCCGGCCGATGGCCTCACCATCCTGTTGCCGCAACCCGTCGACCCAGACACCGGTGGCGTTCACCACGCAGCGGGCGCGCAGCGCGAAATCCTGCCCGCTTTCGCTGTCCAGGCAGCGCAAGCCCACGACCTTGCCGTTGTCGTGAAGCAGGCTGGTAGCGGCGCAGTGGTTGACCATGAGGGCCCCGCGAAGCGCCGCCGTGCGGGCCAGAGTGACGGCGAGCCGGGCATCGTCGAACTGGCCGTCCCAGTACTTGACGCCGCCCTTGAGGCCTTCGGCACGGACCGTCGGCAGGCAGGCCAGTGTTTCGCCCCGCGTCAGGAATTCCGTCGGCCCGAGTCCCGCCTTGCCGGCCAAAGCGTCGTACACCTTCAGCCCGGCCCCGTAGAACGGCCGCTCCCAGAACTTGTACGACGGCATGACAAAGGCCAGCGGCTGCGCCAGGTGCGGCGCATTGCGAAGCAGGGTCGTGCGCTCGTGCAGCGCCTGTCGCACCAGCGAGATGTTGCCCTGCGCCAGGTAGCGCACGCCGCCGTGCACCAGCTTGGTGGAGCGCGACGAAGTGCCCTGGGCGAAGTCGTGCGATTCCACCAGCACCACCGAAAAACCCCGCGCCGCCGCGTCCAGCGCCAGCCCCAGCCCGGTTGCGCCGCCGCCGATCACCGCCATGTCCCAGGTTTTGGCTCGCGACAGCTCCGTGAGGATTTCTTGGCGGGTCATCGGTTCGATTTTCACCCAGCCGCAGCGATAGACTTCGAGCCATGATCACGAGCACGGCAATCGGGCGTCAGACCGTCGCCTTCATCGGCGGGGGCAACATGGCCAGCGCCATTGTCGGCGGGCTGTTGCGCCAAGGGCTGCCGCCGAGCCGGCTCGTGGTGGTCGAACCCCTTGCCGAAGCGCGTGCCAGGCTGCAGTCGCAATTCGGCGTCAGCGCGCAAGAGCACGCCGGCCCCGCGCTGGCCCGCGCGCAACTGGTGGTCTGGGCCGTCAAGCCGCAGACATTCAAACAGGCGGCGCTGCAGGCTCGCCCCCACACCGCAACCGCATTGCACCTGAGCGTCGCGGCCGGCATTTGTTCGGAAAGCATCGCGGCATGGCTCGGCACGCAGCGGATCGTTCGCGCCATGCCCAACACTCCGGCATTGGTCGGAAAGGGCATGACGGCCCTGTTCGCACGCGCCGGCGTGACAGCGGACGAGAAGGGCGTCGTCGAGGAGCTGATCAAGACGACCGGGCAATCGTTGTGGGTCGAGCAGGAGCAGCAACTCGACGCCGTGACCGCGCTGTCCGGCTCCGGGCCGGCTTATGTTTTCTTCTTTCTCGAGGCGATGGTCCGGGCCGGTGTCGAGATGGGCCTGTCGGCGCAGCAGGCGCGCCGGCTCGCCATCGGCACCTTCGCCGGCGCTTCCGCGCTGGCCGAGGCAACCGACGATCCGCTGGACCTGTTGCGCCAGCGAGTGACCTCCAAGGGGGGGACCACCTATGCCGCCATCGCGTCGATGGAGCAAGACCACGTGCAGGCCCTGTTCATCAAGGCAATGCGGTTGGCCGGCGAACGCGCGGCCGAACTGGGCGACGAATTCGGCGTTTGAAGAGCGCCGTTCTCACCGCAGGGCGTATCCGCCGACCACGCCGGCGAAAACCGTAAAGCCCAGCCAGTGGTTGAGCCGAAAGGCCTTGAAGCAGCCATCACGCGACCTCGTCCGGATCAAGCCGTAGTGCCAGAGCGCCTGGGCCACGGCGAGCCCGACAGCGAGCAGGACGACGGCGTGCGCCAGCGGCTGTTGCAGCAGAAGGGCACCCCAGACCGCGAGATAGACGCAATAGCTGGCCATCACCGCCGGCACATCGGCGCGCCCGAGCGTGATGGCCGAAGTCTTCATTCCGATCTTCAGGTCGTCGTCGCGATCGACCATCGCGTACTCGGTGTCGTAGGCCAGCACCCAGAACAGGTTGCCCAGCAGCAGCATCCAGGCCAGCGGCGGAACCTGCGACTGCACCGCCGCAAACGCCATCGGAATCCCGAAGCTGAAAGCAACGCCCAGCACCGCTTGCGGCATCGACAGGTAGCGCTTCGCATACGGATAGACCAGAGCGATCCCGAGCGCCGCGAACGACCATGCGGTCGCCACCGCGTTGGTGGTGAGAACCAGCGCAAACGCCAGCAGCGCGAGCAAGGCGCCGAACCACAAGGCGTTTCTGACCGGCAGCGCGCCGCTCGTGACCGGCCGCTGCGCGGTGCGTTTCACGTGCCGGTCGAAGTCGCGGTCTGCAACGTCGTTCAGGCAACAGCCTGCGCTGCGCATCAGAAAGGTGCCCAGCGTGAACACGGCGACCAGATGCCAGCCGGGGAAACCGTCCGCTGCCATCCACAGTGCGGCCAGCGTCGGCCACAGCAGCAGAAGCCAGCCCGCCGGCCGGTTCCAGCGAATCAGGTCGAGGTAGATCCGGAGCTTTCCAGCCGTCATCACAGCCCGAGCCGGCGCAGGTCGAGCGCACCGCCCGCGACCGGCGGACACCACAGGTAAGCGCCATTGACAGGTTTGGAGACGCGGAACATCGCATCGACCACGCCGTCGTCGAGCCCCGCCATCCGTCGCATCTGCACCTCGAACGCGCGGTGGGCCGCGCCGAACGCCACGAACATGAGTCCACTCTGCATGTTGAGGGTCCACGGCATCGAGCGTCGCAGCATGAAGGCCGCCGGCTCGAAGCTTTCCTGCGCCGTGCGCTTGACGTGGGCCCAGTTGGGCGAGTCGTCGAGTTCCACGTTGTCGGTCAGGCGCCGGCCGAAATGGTTGTCGCGATCGGCATCCGCCAGCAGCTCGAAGGCATCGAAGTCGTGGACCCATTGCTGGACAGCCACATAGCTGGAGCCGTCCAGCCCCGGTCCGGCGCCCCGGACCAGTGCCGCTTCCTCGGCCAGCTCTCCTTCGGGGTTTTCCGTGCCGTCTTCGTACCCGGTCAGGTCGTGTCCGGTCTTGTGGCGGAACGCATCGATGACGTGACCGACCGTGAAGGCGGGTTGCAGCAAACGCGCCAGCCGGCGCGAGAGATGCAGCAGGTCGCCGCGGTCATCGCCGCGCAGCCAGCACCTTAGAGCGATTGGCGCGGAGGGAACCTCGACGCCGATGCCGGACAGTGGTGGAAACTCATGCAGCGACGGCACGGTAGCGCCCAGCGCCGCCGCAAGGCCGAAGCCCATGCCGACCACGATCTTCTGGCCGTCCGCCGCCTGCGCGAGGCGTTTCAGCGATTCTGGCAGCGAAGCAGGCGCGAGCGCATCAGCGATCGCGAAAGAAACATAGCGGGCCACCGCGGGCACCGTTTCAAGAATACCGGGTTGCGCATTCGTCATTCCCCAATCGTATTACCACGACGCACAAGCGCGGGATGGCGGGATGAAGCCACGGTGTCGCCCGGCCCGGCCCGGCCTGCCTTCTACGACAGCCGCGTGACTCCGGGAAGTTCGCACGCATAGACCGAATTGCGCAGCGCGGCGATGGCTTCGTAGCGGGTAAAGCTGCGGCGCCAGGCGAGCACCACCCGCCGTGTCGGCGGAGCACCGTCGAAGGGGATGTACTTGACGAAGGACTGGTCGTCCTGGCGACGCCTGCCCCTGGGTTCGAGGGCGCCTTTGGGAACCGACAGGCGCGGAACCAGGGTCACGCCCATGCCGGCGGCGACCATGTGCTTGATCGTCTCCAGCGACGAGCCTTCGAAGCTCTTGCGGATGCCTTCGGCGTTGCTCGAGAAGCGCGCGAACTCGGGACACACTTCCAGCACGTGGTCGCGAAAACAATGGCCGGTGCCCAGCAGCAACATGGTCTCGCTCTTCAATTCATCCGCCGTGACGGTCTTGTGCGCTGCGAATGCATGCGTGGCTGGAACCGCTGCGAGAAAAGGCTCGTCGTACAGCGCGGCGACAGCCAATCCGGTGTCGGGAAACGGCTCGGCCATGATGGCGCAGTCGATCTCGCCGGTGCGCAGCATCTCCAGCAGCCTGACCGTGAAGTTTTCATGCAGCATCAACGGCATCTGCGGATTGCGGTCGATCGCCTGACGCACCAGATCCGGCAGCAGGTAAGGACCGATGGTGTAGATCACGCCGAGCTTGAGCGGGCCGGCCAGCGGATCCTTGCCGCGCTTGGCGATCTCCTTGATGCTCGCCGCCAGCTCCAGCACGCTCTGCGCCTGCCGCACGATCTCTTCGCCCAGAGGGGTGACCGTCACTTCGCTGGCGCTGC
>JAYUHN010000162.1:0-5624 GCA_043766965.1 Ramlibacter sp.
CAAGGCCGCGCTCCCACCGACTAGCGGCTGGAGCTGGTCAGGCGGCCGCGCACCAGTGCGATGTTGTTGCGCAACGCATAGAGCTCGTCGGCGTAGGACAAGGGGACGTTCACGGTGCCGACGCGCTGCTCGAGCTCGTCCAGCTCGCGTGAAACCTGTGCCGCATCCTGCCCGCTGTCATTGATCCGGTTCTCGATGTCGCGCAACTGGCCATACCAGCGGAACACCCGCGAGCGGATGCGAAACTCGTAGAGCGGGGGCACGATGCGAGACAGCGGCAACAGGATCGCGACGATGATGCCCAGCACCAGCCACATCCGCTCCACCAGGTTGGCAAGCCAGAACGGCAGGTAGCGCTGCAGGAACGGCGCCCCGCTGTTGATGGTGCGCTCGGCCTCGCGCGAGATCGGGTATTCACTGTGCTCGCCGGTGGGAAAGGCGCCGGCGCGATTGAACCAGCCGGCCGGGCCATGGAAGTCGCGCGCGGCCTGCACG
Source organism: Ramlibacter sp. (assembly GCA_043766965.1). Lineage (GTDB taxonomy): Bacteria > Pseudomonadota > Gammaproteobacteria > Burkholderiales > Burkholderiaceae_C > Ramlibacter. The sequence goes on from JAYUHN010000162.1 coordinate 496, forward strand.
AACAGCTGCAACAGCGCCGGATGGGTGCCCTGTCGGGCCAGCATCGCGGTGGTGGTGGCGACCAGCCGGACGTTCTGCCGCGGCACGTCGTCCGCCAGGTCGACCACGCCGCGGGGCAGCAGCACCGGCGTGAGGAACGGGAAGCGCCGCGAGTAGGCTTCGCTCTGGCCGAAATCCATCAGCTTCACGCCAGGTGTTTGAAGCAGCATCTGGACCATCAGCGACTCGGGCGCCGAGGCAAACACCAGAGCATCGATTTCACCGCCCAGAAATGCCACCGTCGCCGGCGTCTGTTCCAGCCGCGACAGCCGCAGCGACGCGCGATCGATCTTGTTGGCTTCGAACAGCTTGTCCATCAGGGCCGGAACGCCGCTGCCGGCCGTTCCCACATTCAAGCGCAGGCCGGGCAACTGGGTCAGCGCCGACAGCGTGCCCGACGGGTCGGCCTTCTTGGCCGCGTCCTCGCGATAGAACAGCCACACCGGTTCGACGAACAGGCTGCCGAGCGACTCGAGGGCGGCCTCTTCGCCCGCGCTGCGCTCGTTGCTGCCGCCCTGCACGAAGCCGAGATCCGCCTTGCCGTCACGCAGCAGCCGCAGGTTGGCCGACGAGCCTTCGGAGGGCAGCAGCGTGACGGTGATCCCGTTCGAAGCCAGCGCCTTCCGGTAGCGCTTGCCGAACTCGTCATAGGCGCTCTGCGCCGGCCCGGTGGCGAGCGTCACGTGCCTGGGTGGTGTTGGATCGAGCCAGAAATAGGCGAGCAGCAGCAGCGCGATGGCGAGCAGCGCGAAGGGGCCAGCCGACAGGGCAAGGTCGCGGATCGACAGCAGCGTGTGGCGGATGGCGCGCGGCATCAGCGGGCGGCTCATTCGACAACCGCCGCTCTGCGAGCCGCGGTGCAATGAGCCTTCGGAGCGGCCGGGCGGCTCATTCGGCACCGAGGTCGGCGATCGCCGGCAGCCACAGGGTGCCGACGGTGATGCCCCGCGCCGCGCGCACGGCACGCACCACGGCCATCGCCGTCACCTCCGCCGCCATGGTTCCCAGCGTCATCATGCCGATGCTGCGGCCAGCGGCGCCCGTCCCGAGCGCGAACAGGGTGTCGCCGTCGGACATGGTGTGCACCGGATTGATGCTGCGCGCCAGGCCGTCGTGCCCCATCTGGGCCAGCCGCGTCGCCTGGATCTTGCTGATCACCGCATCGGTCGCGATGACGCCGATGGTGGTGTTGGTGCCGGCCAGCAGCGGCCTGGGGGCTGCGCCGGCCAGCAGCGCGCGCCGCGTGTCCGCCAGCCGTTTGCCATCCGTTGTGCGCGCGCCGGCGATCGCGCAGCCCGTGTCGGGATCGATCACGTCGCCCAGCGCGTTGCAGGCAACCAGCGCGGCAACGGTCACGCCGTCCACGGTGACCGAGGCGGAGCCGATGCCGCCCTTCATCGCGCGTTCGATGCCGAAGACCTTGCCGACGGCGGCCCCGGCCCCGGCCCCGAAGTTGCCTTCGGCGGGCGCCGCGCCGGCGCTGGCCGCCTGGCATGCGGCATAGCCGGCGTGCGCGTCGGGGCGGATCGCGCTGTCGCCGACCAGCAGGTCGAACAGCACCGCCGCCGGCACGATCGGCAGCCGGGCCGGGCCGACCAGCATGCCGATGCCCTGCTCCTCCAGCCAGCGCACGACGCCGGTGGCCGCCTCCAATCCCCAGGCACTGCCACCGGCCAGCACGATGGCGTGCACCCTTTCCACCAGGTTGGTCGGTGCCAGCAGATCGGTTTCCCGCGTGCCCGGCGCGGCTCCCCGGACATCCACTCCCGCCACCGCGCCGTCCCGCGCAATGACGACGGTGCACCCGGTCGGCCGCCGCGCATCGGTGAAGTGGCCGATGGCGAGGCCGGCGACGTCGGCGATGGAAGAGGGGGCGGCGGGGACCATGGCCGGCCGATTATCGGGCCGCCGGCCGGAGGCAGGATATTTCCTACAGAGGGTGCCGCCGGTTTGCCGACAGCGCCGCATGGCTGGGCTTCGTACAGTGCGTTATCGCCGGCGTCGCTGGCGACATTTTTTTCTCCAACTACCCGAGAGGAAGCAGCCATGAACGAATCCACCGAATCCAGCAGCCTGAGCAATGGCATGTCGAGCAGCGCCTTGAACGGTAATGGCAGCACGGGTGTCGTGCAGCGCGTCGCGCAAAAGGCCCACGAAGCGGTCGACAAGCTTGAGCAGACCGTCTCCGCCAGCGGCGAGAAGATGACGGGCTGGCAGGAAGAGTACGGCGGCATGTTGCGTGAACAGGTCAAGGGCAACCCGCTCACCGCTGTCGGCATCGCGTTCGCCGCAGGCATCCTGTTCAACCGCATTCTGGGTCGCTGAGCGCCCATTGCTCGCCCGCGCGGAGCCACCGGGCTCCCGCGCCGGGCCGGGCCCCGCGTTTCGTCATTTAGCATGGCGGAATGCGCCTCCATCCCCACAGCCATCCGCCCCGCGGCGTGCTCGCGGCCTTGCTGGCCGCGCTGCTGTTCGGCGCCGGCGCACCCGCTGCCAAGATCCTCCTGAGCCAGACCAGTCCGTGGCTGCTGGCGGCCTTGCTGTATCTGGGGTCCGGACTGGGGCTGGCTGCATGGCGCCGGTTGCGCCGGTCTGCTCCGGTCCGTCTCGCGCCCGGCGAATGGCGCTGGCTGGCCGGCGCAGTGCTCGCCGGTGGCGTGGCCGGACCGGTCCTGCTGCTGGTCGGCCTCAACGGCCTGACCGCGTCCACCGCCTCGCTATTGCTGAATGCGGAGGGGGTCTTCACCGCATTGCTGGCATGGACGGTCTTCCGCGAAAACGTCGACCGCCGGATCGCACTGGGCATGGCTGCGATCGTTGCCGGCGGGCTGGTGCTGTCCTGGCCGGGACAGGTCGATTCGATTCCGTGGCGGCCCGCGCTTTACGTGACCGGCGCGTGCGCCGCCTGGGCGCTCGACAACAACCTGACCCGCAAGGTGTCCCTCAACGATGCGTCATGGCTGGCGATGGTCAAGGGCCTGGCCGCCGGCGCGACCAATCTGGTGCTGGCGCTGGCGCTCGGCGCGCAGTGGCCGGCCTGGCCGACCGTCACCGCCGCCGCCATGCTCGGATTCGCCAGCTACGGCGCCAGCCTCATGTTGTTCGTGGTCGCGCTGCGCGAGCTCGGCACCGGCCGTACCGGGGCCTATTTTTCGGTCGCGCCGTTTTTCGGCGCGCTGCTGGCGATTGCGTTCCTTGGCGATCCCGTGACGCCGCAGCTGCTGGTTGCAGGGCTCCTGATGGCGGGTGGGGTCGCGCTGCACCTCGGCGAGCGGCACCAGCACAGCCACCACCACCAGCCGCTGGCGCACAGCCATGGCCATCTGCACGCCCCGGAGGAGCCGCATCACGCGCATTCCCATGACCCGCCGTTGCCGCCCGGCACGCGTCACACCCATCCGCACGAGCACGAAGACCTGCTGCACAGCCATCCCCATTTTCCGGACGCCCACCACCGCCATGGCCACAGCCACGACTGATGGCTGTATCCTGCGGCGCATGACCGCCGCTGCCATCCCCGCTGTCCTCGCCTTCGATATCTTCGGGACCGTGGTCGACTGGCACGGCGGCATCGCGCGCGAGGTCGATGCGCTGCGGCTGGGTGTCGGCGGCAGCGAGTTCGCGCTGGCCTGGCGCGCCGGCTACCAGCCTGCGATGCAGCGCGTGAGGTCCGGCGAACTGGGTTGGACCCGGATCGACGAATTGCACCGGATGATTCTGGACAAGGTGCTCGCGCGGTATGGCATCACGGGGCTCGATGAGGCGCAAAAGCGCCACCTGAACCGCGCGTGGCACCGGCTCGATCCGTGGCCGGACGCGGTGGCAGGCATCACCCGCATGAAGACGCGGCACGTCGTCTGCACCCTGTCGAACGGCAATATCGGGCTCTTGACCAACATGGCCAAGCGGGCCGGGCTGCCTTGGGATTGCATCCTTTCCGCCGAGGTGTTCCGGGCTTACAAGCCCGATCCCGCGACCTACCTCGGGGTCGCACGCACCTTCGACGTCGCGCCGTCGGACGTGATGCTGGTGGCGGCGCACCACGACGATCTCGCCGCAGCGAGCGCGTGCGGCCTGGCAACGGCCTACATCGAGCGGCCCCACGAATTCGGTGCTGCGCAGCCGAAGGACGTGTCGCCGAAAGCGGGCACCACGCTGCACTGCGCCAGCTTGCTGGTGCTGGCCGACCGGCTCGGCTGCTAGCGCCGCCGGCCTTTCCCAATGCGATGCAGCATGGCTGCGGATACGCTTGCGCCTTCAGGAGATCTCATGCAGCGCCCCCACTACAAGTTCTGGCCCAAGCGGCTGCCTCACGCCATGAACCCGCCGTCCACTTCGCTCTGGGACAACCTGGCGATCAGCGCCCGGCGCTATCCGGACAAGGCCGCGATCGTCTTCTTCGGACGCCGCCACAGCTACGGCGAAGTGGCCCGGCAGGCCGAACGGCTGGCCGGAACGCTGTACACGCTCGGCGTGCGCCGCGGGGACCGGGTGCTGCTGTGCATGCAGAACTGTCCGCAGCTGATCGTCGCCCACTTCGCGATCCTGCGCGCCAATGCGGTCGTGGTCCCGGTCAACCCGATGAACCGGGCCGAGGAATTGAAGCACTACATCACCGACCCGGATGCGAAGGTCGCGATCACGACCGGCGACCTGGCGCCCGAGCTGGTCAAGGCGAGCGATGCCTTGCCTGCCGGCCAGGGCCTGGAGCGCTTGCTGGTCACCGAATTCACCGACGCTTTCGATGCCGCGGTCGACGGCGAAAACGCCCCGCCGCCGATCTGGCGGGACTGGCTGCTGCAGCGCCACCCGTTGCCCGCACTGGTGGGGGGCGAATCGATGGCGTGGACCGATGCGCTGAACCTGGCCGCCGCTGCGCCACCGCTGGAAGTCGGGCCCGACGACCTTGCGATCCTGCCGTACACGAGCGGCACCACCGGGCTGCCCAAAGGCTGCATGCACCCGCACTCCAGCATCATGCACAACGCCGTCGCCAGCGCCGCCTGGGGCAACGCCACCGCGGAGGGTGTCGCGCTGCTGGTGGTGCCGATGTTCCACATCACGGGCATGGTCAGCGTGATGCATTCGAG
>JAYUHN010000163.1:0-5623 GCA_043766965.1 Ramlibacter sp.
GCCCTGATGTCCAAGCGGGGCGTGGACCTGGGCGCCCAGTTCCGCTACCTCGAACCCACGTACGGCGGGACACTGCGCGCCAACTACATGCCGGCCGACGCCTTGCGCGACCGCGACCGGTGGGGCTATTCCCTGGTCCACAACGGCAGCTTCGCCACCGGCATCGCTGCGCTCGGATCACTCGGCCTGAACCTGAACCTGAATCGCGTCAGCGACGACAACTACTGGCGCGATTTCTCCCGGTCCACCAGTTCACTCACGCAGCGGCTGCTCGCCAATGACGGTTCCGTGTCGTGGGCCCAGGGTAACGCGTCGCTGACGGCGCGCGCGTTGAAGTGGCAGACCTTGCAGGACGTCACGTCACCGATCGTGCCACCCTACGACCGGCTGCCGCAGATCGTCGGGCGCTATGCGCGCAGCAACCTGGCGGGCGGCATCGATGTGTCGGTCGTGGCCGACTACACCCAGTTTCACTCCGATCGCACGCTGACGGCGCAGCCCAATGCCAGGCGGGCCTACGCGCTGGCGCAGATCAGCCGGCCGTGGCAGGCGCCGGGCTGGTTCGTGACCCCGAAGATGCAGGTCCACGCGACCAACTACGAGTTCGACGCGCCCCTGGCCAATGGTGTGACCGGCGCGGGGCGGGTGGTGCCGACCTTCAGCCTGGACAGCGGGCTGGTGTTTGAACGCGACGCCGCATTTTTCGGCCGCAGTTTCCGCCAGACCCTGGAGCCGCGCGCGTTTTATGTGAACACGCCGTTTCGCGACCAGAATTTCCTGCCGAACTACGACACGGCGGCGATCGATTTCAATTTCGCGACGATCTACACCGAGAACGCGTTCGCGGGCAACGACCGCATCTCCGACAACAACCTGTTGACCCTGGGGGCCACCTCCCGGTTGCTGGACCCGAACACCGGCGCCGAGACGGCCCGGTTCGGCGTGGCACAGCGGATCCGCTTCAAGGACCAGCGCGTCACGCTGCCCGGCGGCACCCCGGTCAGCGAACGGCTGTCGGACGTCCTGTTCGGCGCGTCGGTCAACTGGGTGCCGCAGTGGAGCACCGACGCCACCATCCAGTACAACCCTAAGACCAGCCGGTCGATCCGATCGACCATCGGAGCCCGGTACAGCCCGAGCAACTACCACGTGGTGAGCGCCGCCTACCGGCTTCAGCGCGGTTCGAGCGAGCAGATCGACCTCGGCTGGCAATGGCCGATCAACGACTTGTGGGGCGACAAGGGACGCGACCTGGGGCCGGGCATGGGCGAAGGCGAAGGGCGCTGGTACAGCGTGGGGCGGCTGAACTTCAGCCTGATGGACCACAAGCTGGTCGATGCCGTGGTCGGCCTGGAGTACGATGCCGGCTGCTGGCTTGGCCGGGTGGTCGTGGAGCGTCTGCAGAGCAGCACGACGTCGGCCAACAAGCGGATCCTGTTCCAGCTCGAGTTCGTGGGCTTTGCCCGGCTCGGGTCCAACGCCCTGCAGGCGCTCAAGCAGAACATTCCGCGCTACCAGTATCTGCGCGAACAGGTCACCGCCCCCAGCCGCTTCAGCAACTACGATTGAACTCCAGCAAAGCATGACCAAACAACGCGCCTTCGTCCTGTGCCTTGCCTTCGCGGCGCAGGCCGTGGCCCTTGCCCCAGCCACGCACGCGCAGGGCCTGCGGGTGTCGCCGCAGCTCGGCGCCAACCGGCCTGCCGGCGCCAGCCGCGAGAGCGGTCCGCGTGCCGCCGACTACATCGTCGCCGTCGTCAACTCGGAGCCGGTGACGAACAACGAAGTGCGCTCGCGCATGTTCCGCTTCGAGCAGCAGTTGTCACAGCAGGGAACCGCGCTGCCGCCACGAGCCGAGCTGGCGCGCCAGGTGCTGGAGCGCTTGATCAGCGAAAAGGCGCAGCTGCAGCTGGCGCGCGAAACCGGGGTGAAGATCGACGAAGGGACCATCGATCTGGCCGAGCAGAACGTGGCCCGCCAGAACCAGGTCGATGTCGCCGAGCTGCGCCGGCGCATCGTCGCCGACGGCGGCGCGCCGGCGCAATTTCGGGAAGACCTGCGCAGCCAGCTGCTGCTGACGCGCTTGCGCGATCGCGAGCTGGATGCGCGGGCCAGGGTGAGCGACCTCGAGGTCGACCAGTACATCCGCGAACAGCAGGGCGCCACCGACACCACCGGGCTCGAGGTGAATCTTGCGCAAATCCTGCTGGCGATCCCGGATGGCGCGTCGGACCAGCAGGTAGTCGCCTTGCAGGCGAAGGCGCGACGCGTCCAGGACCGGGCCAAGGCGGGCGAAGATTTTGCCAAGCTGGTGCGCGAGTTTTCCGAAGCACCAGGTGCCACCCAGACCGGCGGCCAGATCGGGTTGCGGCCGGCGGACCGCTATCCGCCGCTCTTCCTGGAAGCGACCCGCTCGCTGCGCGAGGGCGGCATCAGCGAGGTGGTCCGCTCCGGCGCGGGTTTGCACATTCTCAAGGTCATCGAGAAGCGCCGCGGCGGCCTGCCCGGCGTCAACGTGGTCCAGAGCCATGCGCGGCACATCCTGCTGCGCCCGGGCGGACAGCTAACGGAAGCGGCTGCGCGCGACAAGCTGGCTGATTTCAAGAAGCGCATCGAAGCGGGCCAGGCCGACTTCGCCCAGCTCGCCAAAGAGAATTCGCAGGACGCCAGCGCCAGCAACGGCGGCGATCTCGGTTGGGCCAACCCCGGCCTGTTCGTGCCGGAGTTCGAAGACACGCTGAATGCGCTCTCGCCCGGCCAGCTGGCGACTCCGCTGGTGTCGCGCTTCGGCGTCCACCTGATCCAGCTGCTCGAGCGACGCGAGGCGACCCTCAGCCAGCGCGAGCAACGCGACGTGGCGCGCACCGTCCTGCGCGAAAAGAAACTGGACGAGGCATACATCAGCTGGGCCCAGGACGTGCGTGGCCGCGCCTATGTTGAATTCCGGGAACCGCCCTCGTGAAGCCTGGGGGTCAGATTTCAAGTATGAGACTTGGGGGTCAGATCCCGATTCAGGACAGCGGATGATCCGGAGTGGGAGAAGAGTGTTCGAAATTGGGCTCTGACCCCTCACTATTCAAACTGCTGACCCCGTTCCGATCCGTCTGCGTATGAAGCACATCCCCCGCAAGCGTTTCGGCCAGCACTTCCTGACCGACCCCGGGATCATCGACGCGATCGTGCGGGCCATCGACCCAAAGCCAGCCGAGGCGATGGTCGAGATCGGTCCGGGGCTGGCAGCCCTGACGCAACCCCTGGTGGAGCGGCTCGGCCGGCTGACCGTCATCGAACTGGACCGCGATCTGGCAGCACGCCTGCGCTCGCACGCCCTGCTCGAAGTGATCGAGTCGGACGTGCTCGCGGTTGATTTCGCCCAGCTCGCCGCGTCCGCGCAAGGGCGCAAGCTGAGGGTGGTCGGCAACCTGCCCTACAACATTTCGACGCCGATCCTGTTCCATCTTCTCGGCTTCGTGGACAGCGTGCAGGACCAGTATTTCATGCTGCAAAAGGAAGTCGTCGACCGCATGGTAGCGCAGCCTTGTACCAGCGACTACGGGCGTCTGTCGGTCATGCTGCAGTGGCGTTACGAAATGGAAAACGTGCTGCACGTGCCGCCCGAATCCTTCGATCCGCCGCCGCGCGTCGACAGTGCGGTGGTTCGCATGGTGCCGCACGCTGCGCGCGTTCAAGTCGATGAGAAGCTGCTGTCTGAACTGGTGCAGGTCGCCTTTAGCCAGCGCCGCAAGATCCTGCGCCACACCCTGGGCAAATGGCTGGAGCACAAAGGCTTCTCCGGCGAATTCAACATTCAGCGGCGGGCCGAGGAAGTGCCGGTGGAGGAATACCTGTCGCTTGCCACAGGCGTGGCCGGCCGCCCGCGCGCGCAATGACATGCAGCGCGCCTCGAAATAAAAAAGCCCGGGTTTCCCGGGCTTTTTTGCCTAGCTGATCAACTTGAAAAACATGAAGTGTTTTTCAAGTTACGCGGCTGCGAGCCAGTACCCGGCGTTGAAGGGGCTGCTCATTCGCAGCGCCAGGGGCGAGACGTCGATCAGTTTGTCGGTTGGCATTCTCTCGCCGTTGTCGGTGAGCGGAGCGGCTGACGCCTCCGTTCCCTGAGCCTCGTTCGCCCGTTCTGCTTGGCTGGTGTGTGCAGAACGGGCTACAGAAAAGAATAGAAGCAGCGGAACGGTATCTTCCGGTCGGCCCAGTAGTCCGCGGTATCGCGGAAAATATCGAGCAGCTGTTCGCGCGCCTCCTTGTCGAACTTCCCGTTGGCCGGAATCTGCTCGAGCACCACGATGAAACCAGGCTGCGGACCCGATTTGTGCAGCGGGTCCGTCATGCAGTCGTACAGCGCGTCGAAATTCTTGCCGAAATGCGCCGGGAAGGTGAATTGCTGGGCAATCAGGTCCAGCACATCCTGCTTGCTCTGCGCCGGCGCGAGGTTTGCGTACAGGAAATGCTGTCCGAGCGAAATGGCAGCGTCCTGCAGGTCCGGCACCCGAAAGGCCCGGATCGACTGCACGATATTGCTGCGAACGCCTTTCAGGGGCGCATCGCCGGCTTCCTTACGAAGTGGTGTATCCATCTCCGCTTCTCTTTCCATAGTCAAAAACAGGTCCCGCTTCATTGGGGTTTACTCCACGATCTTGCGAAAACTAGCGTAGTGGTCGGCGGTATAAAAACAGGCATGCGGCGCCCTTGCTGGGCCGCCACATACGATGCGCCGGGCTCCCCGGTCGCGCGATCCCGGCGTCGGCACGGTGTATTCACGGTAAAACCCGCGCCTTTCGGCTGGCAGCTGACGCTCCCGGTTACCGAATACCACACCGTCCTTGTCGAATGGGAAAGGTCCGCCCGAGCGGATCAATTCATAGGTCACCTGTCCAGCTTGAGGCAGTTCAGCGACAGCGACGACCGCTGACCTGCCTTCGGCCGATCCGTCATGCGGCTTTTGCCTGGCCTCAGCCGGCGCAGCACCACTGAACGCCGAAGCCAACAAGAAGCTGGTGAGTGCAAACTTGACAGCCGCAGCTCGCGACATGAACGGACCTTCTTGGGGTGACCTTGGGAGACGCCATTGCGAAACCGGGAACAGAAACCTTCGGGTAAACCCGAAAATTCAAGTGCGTTAGTGTGATGTATCTGCCACGAAAACGCAAGCGAATGCACAGAAATTGGGCACCGCGAAGGGCCTTTCAGCAAGGCGCGCCAATGTGCAAAGTAAGCGCCGGCTGCTCAGCAAGCCGTCAACGGCTCGCGTTGGCGTCAGCCACGGTCAACGCTGTCATGTTCACGATCCGCCGTACTGTCGTGCTGGCCGTCAGGATATGGACCGGCTTGGCCGCGCCCAGCAAAACCGGCCCGATGGCGATGTTTCCACCGGCAGCCGTCTTGAGCAGGTTGTAGGAAATGTTGGCAGCGTCGATGTTGGGAAGCACCAGCAGGTTGGCGTCGCCGGACAAGGTGCTGTGGGGCATGATCAGGTCCCGCAGGGCGCCGTCCAGGGCGATGTCACCGTGCATCTCGCCGTCGACCTCCAGCCAGGGCGCCCGCTGGCGCAACAGTTCGAGCGTTTCGCGCATTTTCAGGGCGCTTGGCTGGTTGCTGCTGCCGAAGC
>JAYUHN010000164.1:0-2075 GCA_043766965.1 Ramlibacter sp.
GACCCGGGCGGAATTCCAGCACCTGACGATCGTTCCGGCGTCGTTCGAGGAAATGGACCGCAACCGGGACGGCGTGATTTCGCGCTCCGAATACGAGGATGCCAGCCGCTGAGGCGAAACGTAACGCCCGGGCGGGCGGCGTAAACTGGCAAGCCCAGCCGGAGACCCGCATGAACGCCCCCACCGCCCTGTCCCACCTCGTTCCTGCCATCCACCAGCGCGAAGTGCCGGCGGCGCTGATCGATGCGCTCAAGGCCCGCTTCGCAGCCAACTGTTCCACCGCCCTGGTCGTGCGCGAGCAGCATGGCCGGGACGAATCCTCATTCGAAGCGCCGCCTCCGGCCGCCGTGGTGTTCGCCGAAAGCACTCAGGATGTGAGCGACGCTGTGAAGCTGGCGAGCGATTACAGCGTGCCGGTGATTCCCTTCGGCGTCGGCTCGTCGCTGGAAGGCCACCTGCTGGCAGTGCAAGGCGGCATCAGCATCGACCTGGGGCGGATGAACAAGGTGCTGTCGATCAACGCCGACGACCTGACCGTCACGGTGCAGGCTGGCGTGACCCGCAAGCAGCTCAACGAAGCGGTGAAAAGCACCGGCCTGTTTTTCCCGATCGACCCGGGCGCCGATGCGACGATCGGCGGCATGAGCGCCACGCGCGCATCCGGAACCAACGCCGTCCGCTACGGCACCATGCGCGAGAACGTGCTGGCGCTGGAGGTGGTGACCGCGTCCGGCGAGACCATCCGCACCGGCACCCGCGCCAAGAAATCCAGCGCCGGCTATGACCTGACGCGCCTGATGGTCGGCAGCGAGGGCACACTCGGCGTGATCACGGAGATCACGGTGCGCCTCTATCCGCTGCCGGAAGCGATCTCGGCGGCGGTCTGCTCTTTCCCGAGCATCGAAGCCGCGGTCCGCACCACGATCCAGATCATCCAGCTCGGGGTGCCGATCGCGCGCGTCGAGCTGATCGACGTCAACACGGTGCGAATGGTCAACGCGCACAGCAAACTGGCGCTGCGGGAAGAGCCGATGTTGCTGATGGAATTCCATGGCTCGCCGACGGGCGTGAAGGAACAGGCCGAAACCGTGCAGGAAATCGCCAGCGACCACGGCGGCACCGCGTTCGAATGGGCGACGACGCCGGAGGAGCGCACGCGGTTGTGGACGGCGCGGCACAACGCCTACTTCGCGGCGATCCAGTCGCGTCCCGGCTGCCGTGCGATCTCGACCGACACCTGCGTGCCGATCTCGCGGCTGGCGGATTGCCTGCTCGATTCGATCAAGGAAGCGGATGCCAGCGGCATTCCGTACTTCCTGGTCGGCCATGTCGGCGACGGCAACTTCCACTTCGGCTACCTGCTCGATCCGACCCAACCGGAAGAGCGCGTCGCCGCCGAAAAACTGAACTGCGACCTGGTCGCCCGCGCGCTGCGGCTGGAGGGCACCTGCACCGGGGAACACGGGGTCGGCCTGCACAAGATGGAATTCCTGGTAACCGAAGCCGGCGTCGGCGCCGTGGACATGATGCGCGCGATCAAGCGCGCACTCGATCCCCGCAACATCATGAACCCGGGAAAGATCTTCTCGGTCTAGGCCCACCGCAGCCTCTCGCAGGCGGGCTGACGCCGGCCTGTCAGCCGCGTAACCGGTCGATCAGTCCGTTCAGTTCGTCGAGCGAGCCGAACTGGATGGCAAGCTCTCCGACTTCCTCGGTCCGGCCATGGCGCTTGACGCGCTTCTTCACCCGCACGTCGACCTGCGCCGTGAGCAGATCCGACAGTTCTTCCTCCACCCGCTTCAGGTCGCGCGACTTTTCCTTTTTCGGCTTGGGCGACACCAGGTTGAACTCGGCGCCGAGCTTTTTCACCAGCGCCTCGGCCTCACGCACCGACATCTTCCTGGCGGCGATCTGGTTGGCCGCGGTGATCTGCGAGGCCCGCTCCAGTCCGAGCAGCGCGCGCGCGTGGCCCATGTCGATGTCGCCGGCCATCAGCATCGTCTGCACCGGGTCGGTGAGATTGAGCAGGCGCAACAGGTTCGTGGCCGCGCTGCGCGAGCGGCCGACCGCCTGCG
>JAYUHN010000165.1:0-2067 GCA_043766965.1 Ramlibacter sp.
GCGGTGTTCGCCGCCTCCAGTGCGGGCCGACCCGAGCCAAGCAGATCGACCTGCTGCATAAGCGCGGGCTGGACTCCGGTGAAAAGTGCTGCCGCCTGCTCGCGCGAAAACATCGCGCCCTCGGTCATCCGGTCGTGCAGCAACGCGGCGATCGCCTGTCGCTGGGCGGGTTGCAATTTCCCGTCGACCCGAAATTCCGTGACCCGCTCGATCCGCTCGACATCGATCCCGCAGTTGTGCGCGATGTCGGTCGCTTTCGACGCCCACGGCGAAACCGTGCCCAGGCGGGGCGCGATCACGATCAGTGTCCCGGCACCCAACCCCGTATAAGGCTCCCCATAGGCCAGCAACGACGCCAGCCGCCCACGCTCGGCCGTGGCCAGCGGTCTGCGGGTCGCAACCAGGTGCACGAAGCGCGCGCCGAGGCCTGTGATGCGGTCGCTGGCCTGCGCCAGCCGCGCCAGCAATTGCCGGACACGGAACTCGCCGAGGGCATTGCCACCCTCGAACTCGGTGATGTGCAGGGTCACTATGGTGTCTGGTGCGGTCTTGGAAATCGGGTGGCAGCGGTCGCTGACTGGGGCCCTGCGCCTGGACCTTCCATTTTACCGGCACGGGATTCACGCTCTGGGATAATCAAAGGCATGAGCATTACTTACAAGGACACCGCAGGAGTCGAGGGCATGCGGGTGGCCGGCCGGCTGGCGTCCGAAGTACTGGATTCCATCACGCCGCACATCAAGCCGGGAATCACCACCAGGGAAATCGACCTGTTGGCCGCCGAGTGCATGCAGCGGCAGGGGACGACGTCGGCGACGCTCGGCTACCAGCCCTCCGGCTACCCGCCCTACCCCGCGTCGCTGTGCACCTCGGTCAACCATGTCGTATGCCACGGAATTCCGAACGAGAAGCCGTTGAAGAAGGGCGACATCGTCAACGTCGACGTCACGGTGATCAAGGACGGCTGGTTCGGCGACACCAGCCGCATGTTCATGGTCGGAGAAGTGTCGATCGCCGCCAAGCGCCTGTGCGGGCTCACGTTCGAGGCGATGTGGCACGGCATCACGCGCGTCAGGCCCGGCATCCACCTGGGCGATATCGGCTTCGCGATCCAGCAATTCGCCGAGAAGAACGGCTTTTCGGTGGTGCGCGAATTCTGCGGCCACGGCATCGGCCGCACCTTTCATGAAGAGCCGCAGGTGCTGCATTACGGCAAGCCCGGAACGCTGGAAGTACTCAAGCCCGGCATGACCTTCACCATCGAACCCATGATCAACGCCGGCCGCAAGGATGTGAAGGAATTCGGCACCGACGGCTGGACCATCGTCACCAAGGACCACTCGCTGTCGGCGCAATGGGAGCACACGGTGCTGGTCACCGAGTCCGGCTACGAGGTGCTCACGCTGTCCGCCGGCAGCCCGCCGCCCCCGCCGTTCGTCAACGCGTAACGCATGGAACTGCAGCAGCTGCGCGAAAACTATCGCGCAAGCAAGGACAAGCTGCTTACTTGCATGCAGGCCGAGGGCACGTCGGTGCGTGGCATCCGCAAGTTGCTGCATGCGCTGGCGGCCAATGCCGACGACACGCTCAAGCTGCTGTGGGTGCGTTCCTCGATGCCGCCACAGCTGGCCCTGGTGGCAGTGGGCGGATACGGGCGGGCGGAGCTGTTTCCCTACTCCGATGTGGATGTCGTGGTGCTGTTGCCGGACGGCACGTCGGCCGAGCAGAACCCCGACCTGCAGCGCAAGATAGAGGCCTTCATCGGCCAATGCTGGGACTGCGGACTCGAGATCGGCTCGAGCGTGCGCAACGTCTCCGAATGCGTGTCGCAGGCCGGGCAGGACGTGACGGTGCAGACCTCGCTGCTCGAATCTCGCCTGGTCACCGGGGACCGGGGGCTGTATCTGCAATTCCAGCACCGCTTCGACGCGGCCATGGATGCGCGCGCTTTCTTCGTCGCCAAGACACTCGAGCTGCAGCAGCGCCACAACAAATTCGAGAACACGCCCTACGCGCTGGAGCCGAACTGCAAGGAATCACCCGGCGGGCTGCGTGACCTGCAGGTGA
>JAYUHN010000166.1:0-2059 GCA_043766965.1 Ramlibacter sp.
GGGCCGAACTCCAGGTTGTCGAACCCGACCGTGCCGTTGTCGCCGCTGATCACGACCGAATGGATACCGGCCAAGCTGAACATCAGCACCGGCCCGGCGAGCCCAAACGCCTTGTTGTCGGTGTCGCTGGTCGAACCCAACAAGTGGCCGCTGACATCGAAGGCTTGCGCAGTCACGCTGCCGCTGCCCAGCGGAATGTAGTCACCCTGGATCTTGAAAAAGCTGGTGACGGCACCCGTTGAGGCGCTGCTCGGAAGAAAGAAAGAGATTGTGATCGGCGCGTTGTAGTCGAGCGCGCCACTGCTGCTGGTGCCCCCGACGATGTTCGGTACGCTGGCCGAGAGATTGCCGGCGCCGTGATTGACGAGTGCCGCGTAGCCCGCCAGCGAGGTGAAGGAGACACCATCCGACACCAGGTATTGATTCGTCAATTGGCTGGCTGCTGGCACGGCACTGCCTGGCGAGTTGACCATCGCGACCACACCCACCGACTCTTCAAAGGTGATCGTCGTGGCCTGGCTGGCTGCCATGAACAGGGCGGCTGCAAGAAAGACGGGAATGCGTAGCTTCATGGCGGACCTTTCTGGACACTTGTTGAGAACGAGGTTATCAGCCGAGCTTAGGGTCGCGTCAACAGTGGCGCAACCCCTTGCACGGGGGGCGAGGCGCACCCTCATTGCCAATTCGATCCATCGCGCGTTAACCGCGCTGAACGGCGGCCCGCGTGGCGATCCACGGTTCGTCGATCGCGAGCATGAAAAAACCCGCCACGAGGGCGGGTTGCAGTCAGCGCGACATCGCTGTCGTCACTTCTTGCGGAACTTGCGCCAAGCGGCGATCTGCGCGGCCATCGCGGCGAACTCGCCTTGTGCTTTCGCGAAGTCGATGTCGCTCTTGGCGTTCTTCATCGCTTCTTCGGCGCGCTGCTTGGCTTCGGTGGCTTTCGCTTCGTCGAGGTCCTTGCCCCGGATCGCGGTGTCGGCCAGCACGGTGACCGTGCCGGGCTGCACCTCGAGGATGCCACCGGCGACGAACACGAATTCTTCCGCGTCGTTGTCAGCGCGCACGATGCGCACCGCGCCCGGCTTGATGCGGGTGATCAGCGGCGTGTGCCGGGGATAGATGCCCAGCTCGCCTTCTTCACCCGGCAAGGCCACGAACTTGGCCTCGCCGGAGAAGATCATCTCTTCGGCGGATACGACGTCGACTTGGAGTGTGGCCATGGCAATTTCCTAAGCGTGGGAAGAAGGTTCAGAAAGCAAGCAGTCGATGGGCTGGCAAGGCGCCGCGCGGAAGTGGACACCTGTCCACTGAGCACGGCAACGCCGCCAGCGCACCGAATGCGCCGCTTACTGAATCTTCTTCGCTTTCTCGAAAGCCTCGTCGATCGTGCCGACCATATAGAAGGCCTGTTCCGGCAGGCTGTCGCATTCGCCGGAGACGATCATCTTGAAGCCGCGGATGGTTTCCTTCAGCGTCACGTACTTGCCGGGGCTGCCGGTAAAGACTTCGGCGACGTGGAAGGGCTGGCTCAGGAAACGCTGGATCTTGCGGGCGCGGGCCACGGCCAGCTTGTCTTCCGGGGCCAGTTCGTCCATGCCCAGAATCGCGATGATGTCGCGCAGTTCCTTGTAGCGCTGCAGCGTGCCCTGCACCGCGCGGGCGGTGTTGTAGTGGTCTTCGCCGACGACATTCGGGTCGAGCTGACGCGAGGTCGAGTCGAGCGGATCGACCGCCGGGTAGATGCCCAGCGAAGCGATGTCACGCGACAGCACCACGGTGGAGTCCAGGTGGGCGAACGTGGTCGCAGGCGACGGGTCGGTCAAGTCGTCCGCAGGGACGTAAACCGCTTGAATCGACGTGATCGAACCGACCTTGGTCGAGGTGATCCGCTCTTGCAGGCGACCCATTTCCTCGGCCAGCGTCGGCTGGTAGCCCACGGCGGAAGGCATACGGCCTAAAAGCGCGGACACTTCAGTACCGGCCAAGGTGTAACGATAGATGTTGTCCACGAAGAAGAGAATGTCGCGGCCTTCGTCGCGGAATTTCTCGGCCATGG
>JAYUHN010000167.1:0-5572 GCA_043766965.1 Ramlibacter sp.
TCTCGAAGCGCTGCACGGCCGGCTGCCGCTGGTCATTCAGCGCGACTTCGGCGAAAACGCAGATCTGTTCGCCCAGCACGGCGCGATTGACCAGCGCCCGATAGCCTTCGATCATGCCCTCGGCTTCGAGCCTGCGAACCCGGTTCAGCGTCGCCCGCGCCGACAGGTGGATCGCCTCCGACAGCGCCTGCATCGTTGCCCGTCCGTCCTGCTGCAGCAGGTCGAGCAGCTTGATGTCGGCCCGGTCGAGGTCCAAGGGTCAGAGCCTGTTCACGCCGCGGCTTCGTCCGCTACAGCGTCTTGACGGCGGCCAGCCGGCGCATCAGCTGCTGCACGATGTCGGTCTGCATGTCGCGGTACAGCAGGCTCTCTTCGGCCTCCTTGGACAGCACCGCCGATTCGTTGAAACTGATGTCTCGCTGCTGCAGCAGTTCGGTGTCCGGGATCAGTTCCTTGCCCCCGGGGGTGCGCAGCCGGAAGCGGAACCGGGTCCGCAGCTGGAACTCGCGCACCTGCCCCGACGCGTTGAGCCCGACCACCACCTTCTCGCGCTGGTCGGCCAGCACGTCCAGCACCACCTGGGCCTGCGCCGCCGGCGTGACCCGGACGTTGTCGCCTGAAGCGATGCTGCGTTTGAGTTCGTTGCCAAGCGTCGATGCTTCCACCGAACCGATCGCAATGGTGGCGAACGCAAACTCCGGCGCCTTTCGCAGTTCGAAGCCACACCCCGCCAGCGCCAGCGGCAACGCGGCGCACACGAACCGACGCCGCCGCGACGACGGGCCGCCGCTAGGCGCGGCAGCCCCCTTGGGGGGCAGTGAAGTACACGGAGTGACAAGCGCGGGGGCCAGCCGCGCCGACGGGCCGCCCCTAGGCGCGGCAGCCCCCTCGGGGGGCAACGCAGTACACGAAGTGACAAGCGTGGGGGCCATCTCCTAGACCACCACGTTGACCAGCCGGCCCGGCACCACGATCACCTTCTTGGCCGCCGCGCCGCCCGCATGCTGGAGGAACACGTCGCTGGCGACGGCCAGCTTCTCGATCTCGTGCCTGCTGGCCCCCGCGGGGACCCGCACCGCACCCCGAAGCTTGCCGTTCACCTGCAGCACCAGCTCGATCTCGTCCTGCATCAGCGCCTGCGGATCGACCCGGGGCCACGGCGCGTCCAGCAATTCGCCATGCGCCTGCGCGAACCCGAGCTCCTGCCACAGCGAATGCGCGATGTGGGGCGTGACCGGATACAACACGCGCAGCAAGACGCCGAAGCCTTCGCGCAACGCTTCCCGGGCTCCCGGCTCGGCACTGGCCTTGAAATCCTCCAGCGCGTTGAGCAGCTTCATCGCGCCGGAAACGACGGTGTTGTACTGCATGCGGTGGTAGTCGTAGTCCACCTGCTTCAACAGCGAGTGGATTTGCAGCCGCAGCGCCTTGCCTTCCTTGCCGAAGGAATGCGCGGCACGGTTCGATTGCGTCTCGCCGCTGCCACCGCCGCCGCCGTCCGCGGCCCGCAACTGGTGACCGAAGTTCCAGACCCGGCGCAGGAAGCGATGCGATCCCTCCAGCGCGGCGTCGTTCCATTCCAGCGTGGCTTCGGGCGGCGCGGTGAACATCGTGTAGAGCCGCGCGGTGTCGGCGCCGTAGCGCTCGATCAGTTGCTGCGGGTCGACGCCATTGTTTTTGGACTTGGACATGGTGGTCCAGCCCTCGTACGTCACCGGCCTGCCGTCGGCCTTCGCGGTCGCGGAGAGCACCTTGGCATGCTCGTCGCGCACGATGTCGAGGTCGTGCGCCCAGTAATACTCCTTGCCGCTTTCGCTGCCGGTGCGCGCGAACGATTCGTTCAGCACCATGCCCTGGGTCAGCAGCTTGGTGAACGGCTCGTCCACCTTGGCCAGGCCCATGTCGCGCATCACCTTGGTCCAGAACCTGGCGTACAGCAGGTGCAGGATGGCATGCTCGATGCCGCCGATGTACTGGTCCATCGGCATCCAGTAATCGGCACCGCCCGCGACCATGGCCTGGTTGTTGTTCGGATCGCAGTAGCGCATGTAGTACCAGGACGAATCCACGAACGTGTCCATGGTGTCGGTTTCGCGCCGCGCATCCTTGCCGCATACCGGGCATTTGCAGCGCAGGAAATCCTCGCGCTGGTTCAGCGGGTTGCCCGATCCATCCGGCACGCAATCCAGCGGCAGCACGACCGGCAGGTCCTGAAAAGGCACGGGCACGGCGCCGTGCGATTCGCAGTGGATGATCGGGATCGGCGTGCCCCAGTAGCGCTGCCGGCTGATGCCCCAGTCGCGCAGCCGCCAGATGGTCCTGCTTTCGCCCAGGCCCTTTTGCTGCAGGGCGTGGAGCACCGCCTTCACCGCCTCCGCGTATCCGAAGCCGCTGAAAATGTCGGAGTTGATGGTGACGCCGCGCTGCTTGTCCGCGTACCAATCCTGCCAGTGCTTGTAGTCGTAGTGCTCGCCATCGACGTACACCACCTGCAGGATCGGCAGGCGGTACTTCATCGCGAACTCGAAATCGCGCTGGTCGTGGCCTGGAACGCCCATGACTGCGCCGTCGCCATAACTCACGAGCACATAGTTGCCGACCCAGACCTCGATGCTGTCGCCCGTCAGCGGATGCTTGACGTGCAGGCCGGTGGGCATCCCTTCTTTCTCGCGCAGTGCAAGTTCCGCTTCCGTCGTGCCGCCCTTCTTGCAGTCCTCGATGAAGGCGGCGAGGCGGGGATTGCCCCGAGCCGCGTGAATCGCCAGCGGATGCTCGGGAGCGACCGCGCAGAACGTGATCCCCATGATCGTGTCGGCGCGCGTGGTGAAGACATGCATCCGGCCGCCGCCGATCAGCTTGCCGTCCCCGCCGCGGATGTCGTGCGGAAAGGCAAAGCGCACGCCTTCACTCTTTCCGAGCCAGTTCTCCTGCATCAGCTTGACCCGTTCGGGCCACCCCGGCAGCTTGTTGTGCACGTGGTCGAGCAGCTGGTCGGCGTAGTCGGTGATCTTCAGGTAGTAGCCGGGAATCTCGCGCTTCTGCACCGCCGCGCCGGTGCGCCAGCCCTTGCCGTCGATCACCTGTTCGTTGGCCAGCACGGTCTGGTCGACCGGGTCCCAGTTGACCATCTGCGTCTTGCGGTAGGCGATGCCCTTCTCGAGCATCTTCAGAAACAGCCACTGGTTCCACTTGTAATAGCCCGGGTCGCAGGTGGCGACCTCGCGGCTCCAGTCGATCGCCAGCCCCATGGCCTGCATCTGCTGCTTCATGTAGGCGATGTTGTCGCGGGTCCACTTGGCCGGCGGCACCTTGTTCTTCATCGCCGCGTTCTCGGCCGGCAGGCCAAAAGCGTCCCATCCCATCGGCATCAGCACGTTGTAGCCGTTCATGCGCAGGTAACGCGTGAGCATGTCGTTGATGGTGTAGTTGCGCACATGGCCCATGTGCAGCTTGCCGCTCGGGTACGGCAGCATCGAGCAGGCGTAGAACTTTTTCCGGCCCGCGTCCTCGGTCACCCGGTACGCGTCGCGTTCGGTCCAGTGCGCCTGGGCGGCTTTTTCGACCTGAAGGTGGTTGTACTTGTCCTGCATTGCCAAATTGTAGGGGGCCGCCCCCCGGCGCGCCCGGCGACGGTGTGTCAGGGCGTGCGCGGTTCGGCGACAAAGCCGATGCGGCCGAGGCCGGCCTTCTGGGCGGCGCCCATCACCTGGACGATCCGGCTGTAGGGAACGGTCTGGTCGGCGCGCAACTGCACCTCGGTGTCGGGATTCTGCCGGGCGCTGGCCGCCAGTCGCTGCGCCAGTTCGTCGGCTGTCACCGGCGTGTCGTTCAGAAACATGCGGCCGCCGGCATCTAGGGCGACTGTCACGAAGCGCGGCGCATCGTTCGGTTTGGCGGCGTCGGTCGCCGGCAGGTCCAGCCGGATCGAGCTGGCCAGCAGCGGGGCGGTGATGATGAAGATCACCACCAGCACCAGCATCACGTCCACCAGGGGCGTGACATTGATCTCGCTCATCGGCGAGCTGCCCTTGGTCCGCTCCAGCCGGCCGAAAGCCATTGTCAGGGGCCCCCGACGCCTGGCGCTTGGTCGACTGCGCTGCCTTCCGCCGCCCGCACTTCTTTCTGGGCTGGATGGGTCAGCAGCTCGCGCAGGTCGCGGGCGAAGCCTTCGAGGTCGGCCTCGATGCGTCCGATCAGGCGGCCGAACACGTTGTAGCCCAGCACGGCCGGAATCGCCACGGCCAGCCCGGCGGCCGTCATGATCAGCGCCTGGCCGACCGGGCCGGCCACCTTGTCGATGGTAATCTGGCCCGCCGCGGCAATCCCGGTCAGCGCCTGGTAGATGCCCCAGACAGTGCCCAGCAGGCCGACGAAGGGGGCGATCGAGCCGACTGTCGCCAACAGCACCTGGCCGAACTGCAGCTTGTCGAGCACGCGGTGCAAGGCGTCGCGCAGCACCCGGGTGAGCTGCTGCGCGCGATTGCCGGCAACGGCGAGCGAACCTGCACCTTGCAGTTGGGTCGCCGTGATCAGGGGCAGCACCAGCGATTCGCGGTCAAAAGCGCCGACCCTGTCGCGAGCCTCTTCCACCGAGGCGGCCTGCCAGAAAGCAGCCGTGCTACGGCCGACATCGCCGCCGGCGCGCCGCAGCAGCCAGCCCTTCCAAAGGATCACCACCCAGCTGGCGACGGACATCGCCAGCAGCATGGCGGCCACGACCCGCGTCACGGCATCGCCCTGCCTGAACAAATCGTACAGATTCATTTCAAGCCGAGGACGTCGGACATGTCGAACATCCCCTTGTCTCGGCCAGCCAGGAACCGGACGGCGCGCAGACTGCCCTGCGCATAGGTCGAGCGGCTGGCGGAGCGGTGCGTGATCTCGATGCGCTCTCCGGTGCCGGCGAACAGCACCGTGTGGTCGCCGACGATGTCGCCGCCGCGGATGCTGGAAAAGCCGATGGTCGAGGGGTCCCGCTCGCCTGTCACGCCTTCGCGCGAGAACACCGCGCATTGCCTGAGATCCCGGCCCAGCGCTTCGGCGACGATCTCGCCCATCCTGAGCGCAGTGCCCGAAGGCGCATCGACCTTGTGTCGGTGGTGGGCTTCGATGATCTCGATGTCATAGCCGGTGGCAAGGGCCTTCGCCGCCATTTCCAGCAGCTTGAGCGTGACATTGACGCCGACGCTCATGTTCGGCGCCATGACGATGGCGATGTCGCGCGCGGCGTCCGCGACCTGCGCTACCTGCGAGTCGGTGAAGCCGGTGGTCCCGATCACGGCATTGACCCCCAGTTCGCGACACATCTCCAGGTGGGCCAGCGTCCCCTCCGGTCGGGTGAAGTCGATCAGCACCTGGGCCTGCGCCAGTCCGGCCTTCAGGTCCGCCGTGACGGCGATGCCGCTGGCGTGGCCGAGGAACGCGGCGGCGTCGTTGCCGATCGCGGGACTGGCTGCGACGTCGAGCGCGCCGGCCAGCCGGCAGTCGCCGGATGCGCGGATGGCCTCGATCAGAATCTGCCCCATCCGGCCCGAGGCGCCGGCAACGGCGATCCGGTGCCGGTCCACCCCGG
>JAYUHN010000168.1:0-5549 GCA_043766965.1 Ramlibacter sp.
ATAGGCAGGCCCGAATTAGCGAGGATATCCTTACCTTGTTGCACATTTGTGCCTTCAAGCCGGACAACTAAAGGCACCGAAAGGTTCACCTCTTTGGCCGCCGCGACGATCCCGTCAGCGATGATGTCACACTTCATAATGCCGCCAAAAATGTTGACGAGAATTGCTTTCAGCGATGGATTCTTCAACATGATTTTGAATGCTTCGGTCACCTTCTCGGTGGTGGCACCACCCCCCACGTCAAGGAAGTTGGCCGGCTCGGCGCCGAACAGCTTGATCGTGTCCATCGTGGCCATGGCAAGCCCCGCGCCGTTCACCAGGCAGCCGATGTTGCCGTCCAGGCTGATATAGGCGAGGTCGAACTTGCTGGCCTCGACCTCCGCCGGATCTTCTTCGTCGAGGTCGCGCAGGGCCACGATTTCCGGATGGCGAAACAGCGCGTTCGGGTCGAAGTTGAACTTGGCGTCCAGGGCCTTGATGTTGCCGCTTCCCTCCAGGATCAGCGGATTGATCTCGACCAGGCTGGCGTCGGTCTCCATGTACACCTTGTACAGTTTCTTCAGCACGTCGATCGCCTGCGCAGTGGATTTCGACGGGACACCGATGCCGTCGGCCAGCTCACGCGCCTGGCTGTCGCTCAGGCCGACCAGCGGGTCGGCGAACACCTTGATGATTTTCTCTGGCGTTGCATGCGCCACTTCCTCGATATCCATGCCGCCTTCGCTCGACGCCATGAAGGCCACCTTCTGCGAGGCCCGGTCGGTGACGGCCGAGACGTAGTATTCTTTTTTGATGTCGGCCCCGTCTTCGATCAGCAGCCGGCGCACCTTCTGGCCCTGGGGGCCGGTCTGGTGGGTGACGAGCTGCATGCCAAGGATTTCGCCCGCGAGCTTTTTCACTTCGTCGATCGAGCGCGCCAGCTTGACGCCGCCGCCCTTGCCGCGCCCGCCGGCGTGAATCTGGGCTTTCACGACCCATACCGGGCCGCCCAGTTTCTGGGCCGCCTCGACTGCCTCCTGCACCGTGAAAGCCGGAATGCCGCGCGGCACTGGCACGCCGAAGTTGCGCAAGATGTCCTTGCCTTGGTACTCGTGAATCTTCATGACGTTTCTCTGGAGGATCGGGGCGGTGGTGGCTGGGCCGCGCAGCCGCGGAACCCGGGCTTGGCCTACGGAATTGAGCCATGACTGTATCATCATGCTTCGCACGGTTTGGTGCGATCCGCACGTGCGAAGTGCGCGTTTTCCACAGGAGAAACGATGCCGAGGGTCTTCATCGACGGCGAGGCCGGAACCACCGGTTTGCAGATTCGGGAGCGGCTCGAGAAGATGCCCGCGATCGAACTCGTCAGCATCGGACCGGAATCCCGCAAGGACCCCGCCGCGAAGCGCGAGCTGATGTCCACTGTCGACCTTGTGATCCTCTGCCTGCACGACGCTGCAGCACGGGAATCGGCGGCGATGGTCGACGCCATCGAGCAATCGTCCGGCCGGGCTGGACCCAAGGTGATCGACGCCTCGAGCGCGCACCGCACGGCGCAGGGCTGGGTCTTCGGCTTTCCCGAACTGGCGCCGGGACAACGCGCGGCAGTGGAGAAGGCGCGCCGCGTCAGCAACCCCGGTTGCTATTCCACCGGCGCCGTCGCGCTGTTGCGGCCGCTGGTGGATGCGGGGCTGCTTCCCAAGGACTATCCGGTCGTGCTGCCTGCCGTCAGCGGCTATTCCGGCGGCGGCCGCAGCATGATCGAGGCGCATGAAAGAGGCGAGGCCCCGGCCTATGAGGTTTACGGGCTGGGCCTGAAGCACAAGCACCTGCCCGAGATCGTCAAATACTCGGGGCTGACCCGCCGGCCAATCTTCATCCCGGCCGTGGGCAACTTTCGCCAGGGCATGCTGGTGGAACTGCCGCTGCATCTGGAATCGCTGCCAGGCCAGCCGAAGCTGCGCGACCTGCACCAGGCGCTGGCGCGACACTATGAGGGCAGCGAATGGATCTCGGTGCTGCCGGCAACGGACGATGGCAAGCTCGAACCGGAAGCGCTGAACAACACCGACCGGATGGAATTACGCGTTTACGGTGATGACGAGCTGCGTCAGGCTGTGCTCGTTGCGCGCCTGGACAATCTCGGCAAAGGCGCCAGCGGCGCTGCGGTGCAGAACCTGAAGTTGATGCTCGGCCTTTGACGGCGGGCAGACTGGCTACCGGATCGAGCCCGTGATGGCAGTCATTTAAAACTCCTCCCACGCGCCTTTCAGCACGCGGCGGACCACCTCGCCATCAAAACCCCGCGCTGCCAGAAACCGACCCTGCTTGCCGCGCTGCGCGGCATCCACCGGAAGCGCGTCGAATTTGCGGGCCCAGACTTCCCGTGCCCGCGCCAGTTCGCTCGACCTCAGTGCGGCAACTGCCGCTTGAACCTTGTCATGGTCCAGTCCCTTGGCCTGCAGCTCTTGCTTGATCCGCATGGCGCCGAGCTTGGCTGCCCGCCGATGAACGGCCGAGTCCACCACCCGTTGTTCGTTGATGAAGTCCTTCGCCTGCAGCTCGTCGAGCACCCGGGCCAGCTGGCCCGGCACCTCTTCATGACTGGCGAGCTTTCTTTGCAACTCGGCGCGGGACTGCTCGCGGCCGCTCAGCAGCCGCAGGGCGCGGCCTTTCAGCGACAGCGGGCGCGGCAGCGGCAGCGGCATCGAAAGCAGCCCGAGTGAGTCAATCTTCCTCGACGTCGGCCGGCAGCAGCGGGATCTCCAGCGACTCGCGGACCTTGTTCTCGATCTCGCGGGCCAGCGCCGGATTCTCGCGCAGAAACTCGCGCGCGTTATCGCGTCCCT
This sequence comes from Ramlibacter sp., assembly GCA_043766965.1. Classification (GTDB taxonomy): domain Bacteria; phylum Pseudomonadota; class Gammaproteobacteria; order Burkholderiales; family Burkholderiaceae_C; genus Ramlibacter. The sequence goes on from JAYUHN010000168.1 coordinate 2,832, forward strand.
GGCCGATCTTCTCGCCGTTGTACGCATACCAGGCGCCCGACTTCTCGAGCACGCGGGCGTTGACGCCCATGTCGATGATCTCGCCATGGCGGCTGATGCCTTCGCCGAACAGGATGTCGAATTCCGCCGTCTTGAAGGGCGGCGCCACCTTGTTCTTCACCACCTTGACCTTGGTCTCGTTGCCGATCGCTTCCTCGCCCTTCTTGATCGTGCCGGTGCGGCGGATGTCCAGCCGTACCGAGGCATAGAACTTCAGCGCGTTGCCGCCGGTGGTGGTTTCAGGACTGCCGAACATCACGCCGATCTTCATACGGATCTGGTTGATGAAGATCACCATGCAGTTGGTCTTCTTGATCGACGCCGTGAGCTTGCGCAAGGCCTGGCTCATGAGGCGGGCCTGCAGGCCAGGCAGCGAATCGCCCATCTCGCCTTCGATTTCGGCCTTGGGCGTGAGCGCCGCCACCGAGTCGATCACGATCAGGTCGACGGCGCCGGAGCGCACCAGGCTGTCGACGATTTCCAGCGCCTGCTCGCCCGTATCCGGTTGGCTGATCAGCAAATCGGACAGGTTGACGCCCAGCTTCTGCGCGTACTGCACGTCCAGCGCGTGCTCGGCATCGACGAAGGCGCAGGTGCCGGCCTGCCGCTGCATCTCGGCGATGACCTGCAGCGTGAGCGTGGTCTTGCCAGAGGATTCCGGCCCATAGATCTCGATCACCCGGCCGCGGGGCAAGCCGCCAACACCGAGCGCGATGTCGAGGCCGAGCGATCCGGTGGAGACCACCTGGATGTCCTCGAGCTTCTCGCCTTCTCCCAGCCGCATGATCGTGCCCTTGCCGAACTGCTTCTCGATCTGGGCCAAAGCGACCTGCAAAGCCTTGCTTTTCTCACTGTCGGCAGCGCCGATCCGGGTTCCCTTGACTTGGACATCCATAAAATTCTCCTTGTGAATCAATGAGTTAAGAGATCTCATCCAGTTGTATTTATCCACAGGCTGGATGCTTGATCAGTAATATAACGCAGCAGCTTGAATGAAGTAAACGTGTTTTATCGTCAGTTTGCCTTACTATCTTCCGATGGTCGCCGAAGCTCTTTCCGAAACCCGCCGCCCGGTCCACCTGGGCCGCCTGCTCGGCCACGCGATGCGCCGATTCGACGAGCGCGTGCTGCACCTGATGGCGCACAACGTGGACGTGCCACTGGCCTTGTCCAACCTTGCCGCCCGCACGCAGGTCAGCGCGGCGCACGTGCACATCACGCGTCACCTCGCCGTGGAGGGCGCGCGGCTGACCGACCTGGCGCAAAGCGCGGGTATGAGCAAGCAGGCGATGGGCGACCTGGTCGACCAGTGCGAGGCCTGGGGACTGGTCCAGCGCGAACGTGACAGCCGCGATGCGCGTGCGCGCCTGGTCCGCTTCACCGCTACCGGACTCGACTGGCTGCAAGCCTTCAAGGAAGCCGTGGCGCAGGCCGAGGCGGAGTTCCGCGCCGAAGTCGGCAATGAGATCGCCGCCGTGGTCGCCCTGGGCCTGGAAGCCTACGCAGGCGCTACAGCCTAGAATTTGCCCGCGGCGAACCAGAGCGGGCGTCGCCGACCAGAAGGGACAAGCCATGCGGATATTGATTGCCGAAGACGACCAGGTGCTGGCCGACGGTTTGCTCCGCACGCTGCGCGCCTCCGGCGCCGCCGTGGACCATGTCGCCAACGGCACCGAGGCCGATGCGGCCCTCATGACCAACAACGAGTTCGACCTGTTGATTCTCGACCTCGGCCTGCCGAGGATGCACGGCCTGGAAGTGCTGCGCAACCTGCGCAGCCGTGGCTCGTCGCTGTCAGTGCTGATCCTCACGGCCGCCGACAGCGTGGAAGAGCGGGTCAAGGGGCTCGACTACGGCGCCGACGACTACATGGCCAAGCCCTTCAGCCTGCAGGAACTGGAAGCCCGCGTCCGGGCACTGACACGGCGCGGCAGCGGCGGCACCAGCAGCACGATCAAGCACGGCCCGCTGGTCTATGACCAGGCCGGCCGCGTGGCCACGATCGACGGCAAGATGATTGAACTGTCAGCCCGGGAACTGGGCCTGCTCGAGGTGCTGCTACAGCGCGCGGGCCGGCTGGTGAGCAAGGACCAGCTGGTGGAACGCCTGTGCAAGTGGGGCGAGGAAGTCAGCAACAACGCGATCGAGGTGTATATCCACCGCCTGCGCAAGAAAATCGAGAAGGGGCCGATCCGGATCGCCACCGTCCGCGGGCTCGGGTACTGCCTGGAAAAGATTTCCGGATGACCGATGGCTTTGCGGCTGCGGCGCTCGATGACTGCGCTGCGCGGCATGCCAAAAAAGGGGCATGCGACGCAGTCGCATCATCGAGGCGCAGCGAGGTCGTTCGTGCTTCGTCATGAAGATCTTCCAGCGCGAGCAGCGCTCTCTGTTCGGCGAAATCCTGGACTGGATGCTCACGCCGCTGCTGCTGCTGTGGCCGGTCAGTCTGGCGCTGACCTGGCTGGTGGCGCAGAGCATCGCCGGCAAGCCGTTCGACCGCGCGCTCGAATACAACGTGCAGGCGCTGGCGCAGCTGGTGACGTTGCACAAGCAGCGGCTGGTCCTGACTCTGGCACAGCCCGCCCGGGAGCTGTTGCGTGCGGACGATTCCGACCTGGTCTATTACCAGGTGCTGGGCCCCCGCGGCGAGCTGCTGGGCGGCGAGAAGGATTTTCC
>JAYUHN010000169.1:0-2046 GCA_043766965.1 Ramlibacter sp.
CCGATGTGGTAGCGCGTGAAGAGCCCGCGCTGCGCGCTCGGATAGGCCGCCAGCACTTCCTGCATCGTGCTGGTCGCGTTGATCGTCGTCGATGTCATGGATGACTCCTTGTCCAGAGGGAACTTGTTGTCCGGCCGCTTCCTGGTTGAAGCCTTGACGCTGACCGGACCCGACACTTAGGAAAGTAACAGCTATGCTTTTATTTGTCAACGATACGCTTTTTTTATTAACCCGCTGGCAAGCCGCTTGACTTTATTTTGAAAAGCAAGTACTTTGCATACTTGTAAAAAACATTGGCGTCTATCAAGTGGTCCTGACAGCAAACACGCCGGCCTCGGGCCGCGACAGAGTGCCCTTGTTGCTCAAGGCGAAGGGGCCTCAAACGGCTGCGCGGATGGCTGAGCGGCTGGGGGTTACGGCGATGGCTGTGCGTCAACATCTCGCCGTCCTCCAGGAGGAGGGGCTGGTCGACTACGTCGATGAAAGGCGAAAGGTTGGTCGCCCGGCACGCGTCTGGCGCCTCACGCCCAAGGCCAATGATCGATTCCCGGACCGTCACGCGGCGCTCGCCGTCGGGATGCTGCAAGCCATCCAAAGCACCTTCGGCGAAGCAGGTCTCGAACGCCTGATCACCGCGACAACGCAAGCGCAGATCGAGGCCTACCGCGTGAGGATGCCAGCGTCCGACACGCCGCTTAAACAGCGCGTGGCGGCGCTGGCGAAAATTAGACGCGATGAAGGCTATATGGCCGAATGGAGCCAAGTGCGCGACGGGACGATCGAGTTCCTGCAAAACCACTGCGCCATCGACAGCGCCGCTCGCTTCAGCAGCAAGCTCTGCGGCGGTGAACTGTCACTCTTTCAAGCGGTGCTCGGTGATGGCGTGTCCGTGGAACGATTCGAATACCTGCATAGCGGCGACCGGCGCTGTGCGTACCGCATCTCCAGTCTGGAGTTCCCCTCCACATCGTCAACCTCCGCTTAGTCCGGGTTCGCGACGTGTTGCGGCTGGATCGCGATCAGGGGCAAGGTCAACCAAGACGACCTGTTGCGCACGCGGCTGCAGCAGGGGCCGGGGTCGTGGACAAGGTGATGGCACCGCACCGTGGGGGCGGCTACGGCAAGATCGGCACGCTGAGCCGGTCTCTTGTGCGCCGGCTGGCCCCCAGGCTCGACGTGAGGAATGCGTGCAAACCGCCGGTCGACCATCCCTGGCGCCGGATGGTGCCCCGGTCCACTACGAGCGCCACCGCCCCGAGCAGACCACGCTGTACCGCCTCGTGCAGCAGCGCGCCGCGACCTTCTTCGCCGAGGTCGAAGCCGCCGCCGGGCCGACCTGCCGCAGAAGATCCAAGGCTGAGTTCGACGCCTTCCTCGAGTGCGGCATTCTCGCGCACGGCTTCCTGCGCCTGCGCTGCGGTGACTGCGGGCATGACAAGCTTGTGGCCTTCTCCTGCAAGCGGCGAGGCTTTTGCCCATCGTGCGGCGCACGGCGCATGGCGCAGACTGCCGCGCACCTGGTCGACCACGTCATCCCCCATGTGCCGGTGCGCCAATGGGTGCTCATTTGGGTCATGAGGCTGCCGATCCCGCTGCGCCTGCTGCTGGCCGCTCAGCCGCAGCTGGTGACGCCCGTGCTGCAGGTCGTGCAGCGCGTGATCACGCGCCACCTGCTCGGGCAGGCCGGTCTCAAGGGCGATGAGGCCGACAGCGGCGCGGTCACGTTGATCCAGCCGAACTTTCACGATCGGGTCGGCCGCCAACCTGAACATCCACCTGCACTGCCTGGTGCTGGACGGCGTGTACCGGCGCGGCACCGAAGGCGAGCCCCTGTTTGTCCAGGTGCCCGCGCCGACCGATGAAGCGCTGCATGCGGTGTTGCACAGGATCATCACCCGAACGATGAAGTTGCTCACCCGTCGGGGGGTGCTCATCGAAGAGCAGGGCCAAACGTACATGGCCAACAACGATGGCGATTCGGACGAGGCCCGCGCACTCAGGCCGCTACAGGCGGCGGCCTGTACCTACCGCATCGCGCTTGGACCA
>JAYUHN010000170.1:0-5538 GCA_043766965.1 Ramlibacter sp.
CTGAACAAGTCCTCGCGAGTGTGGGCGCCCTGGTTTGGGCTGGGCTGCAAGGCGCAAACCACAGCCATAGCCCAGCTATGGCGAGGATTTGCAACGCCGCAGACCGCCCAAAACAGGGCTGACCGCGCCGCGATGGACTTGTTCAGCGTTGCCCAAAGACGAGGCTGGCACGGCAAGAGTCGACACCGAAGAACTGCGCGAAGAAGCATGACTGAATTCACCCCCACGGCCGGAAGGCTGTGGGGGTTATCTTTGATGTCAGCGCAAGAATGACAACTTGTCGTCGCCTCCTGACGAGCATGACAAGGGACGCACCGGGGACAGTCGGTGGTGTGACGGGCGCCGATGGTGGCTCCCGTCAACTCCTCAAAAGCTCGCTTTCAACGACACCCTGAATGACCTCGACTCGATGGGATGGAAATGAAAGTCCTCCACCCCAGCTGCCGGCTCGCCGGGCAAGCGCGACGTGTAGTAATAGTCGATGGCCGACACCATGCGATTGGTCAGGTTGAATCCTTCGAGCTCGACTCGCAGCGTCGGGGTGATCTTGTATCCCACGCGTCCATTCAATCCGGAAGTCGCTTTGGAGCGCACCGAGTTGTCCTCCTTCAGCGGTCGCGGTCCGAAGTAACGCAATTGCAGGGCACCAGACCACGGCCCCAGGTTATCCAACGCCACGGCCAAAGACGCGACGCCTTCCACAGCGCCTGGGATGCGCTGGTCTTCGGGCGCGCTGTCACGGAAGCGCGCCTGCGCAAACGCCACGTCGGCGTCAATGGTCAGCCAGTCGCCAAGCTTGTAGTAGTTGGCGAGTTCGAAGCCGACCCGTTTGCTCGGCCGCCCGGCTTTGGTATTGCCAGCGTCACCGACGAAGATCAGCTCCGAAGCGATGTCCAAGCGGTAAACCGACAGAGAGGTCTGCAACCCCGGCAGCGGTGATGTGCGCAAGCCCAGCTCGAAGCCTTTTGATCGAGCGAGCGGCGTCACCTTGTCTGCCGGGTCGCCCGTTTTGGGCTCGATGGTGATCACGGTGCCGCGCGCGTCGTTGCTGTGGAAACCACTGCCCATGTTGACGTAGAACTCGGTCTTAGCCCAAGGCCCGAATATCAGGTTGAGCTTCGGGCTGACGATGCTGGCCGTGCGCGTGCCTGAGTTGGCGGCCAAGTCGCTCTCGACGTCGAACCGGAAAGTGTCCAGGCGCGCGCCTGCCACTGTGCGGAACTTGGGCGTCCACCGGACCGCGTTATCAAGCCAAAGGCCGACGCTGCTCTCGACGATCTGATCCTGCCGTGTGGTGGACAGCACTTGCCGAGCCTTGGTGCTCCTCAATCCATTGCGTATGTTGTCATTTTGGAACTGCACGCCCACCTGGTTCTCCGCCTCGCGGTCCAGCAGGCTGGTTGCCCATGTGTGGCGCGCATTGATGGCCGTCATCGTGCGCCGGTCCGGCTGGTTGAACTGGTCGCCATCGAACGGGTTGTCGAGGAAGTAGGTGAAGTTGGAATAGAGGTCCAGGTTCCAATTCGTCACGTAGGCGTTGACCTCCGTCGAGGATGTCGACGTGCTCGTGCGCCACGCGCCGGACAAGCTGTAGCGATGCGCCTCGCCGCCGTCAGTGGGGTCGATCAGGTCGAAGCGTCCAAGCTGCCCGCTTTCTACGGCGCGCAGTGGAATCTGGTCTGTCGCGTTCCACTTGGCCTTGTAGGCCATGCCAGTCACGTTCCACCCGTTGGCCTTGTCGCCTTGGGAGTAGCGCAGCACGCCGTTCAGTTTGCGATAGTCGTCAGGCCGCGTGAAAGGGCCATCGTTGTGCATCGCTTCCAGCGCATAGAGCAGCTTGCCGTAGCCGACCGTCGGCGAGTCTGCAATCAACACGCGGCGGTAGCCGTTCTGACCGAACCCGACGTTGGCGATACCCGCGTCGAGCGCATCGGCGTAGCTGATCTCAACAGCGCCTGCGGAAGAGAAGTCACCTTCACTGGCGTAGTACGGCCCCTTCTTGTAGCGCAGGCCGGTGGCCAGTTCAGGGATCAAAAAGTTCAGGTCGGTCCAGCCTTGGCCATGGCCGTGACTGCGCTGGTTGACCAACATGCCATCCACCGTGGTGCGCAAATCGGTCCCATGGTCGAGGTTGAAGCCCCGCAGATAGAACTGATTGGCTTTGCCCTCGCCACTGTGCTGGCTGACGACCAGCCCTGGCGCCGACTCCAGCAGTTCACCGGGGCGGTAGGCGGTGCGTGCTTCAAGCTGCTTCTTCGTCACGGTGCCGACGTTGGCGGAGTCGGCGACACCGACCTGTGTGATGCCGTTGCCGGTGATGATGACCTTTTGGAGTTCCTGCTCGGCACTGGCCCAAACTGTGTTCCCCCAAACGGTGGTCACGGCCAGCGCCACCAGCGAAGGGCGGAGTCGACGATTGGGCGAGACCTTTGGCCAGAGCGGTCGTCGGGCGACGCACCACGTGTAGTTCGATTTCAAAGTGATCTCCATGCCAACGGCCACATCTGGACGCCGGCCAGTTCATGAGGCATGCGCGCGCAGCGACGCCTGGCGTGGGGCCGAGCGCGATGAGTGCAGAGAGTGCGGCGCCAACGGGCCGCGACCGGCTAGCCGTGCGCGCGGGGCGGGCGCTGCGGCGGCAGTTCTACGTGCGAGCGATAGCTCACGGCAGATACAACAAAACCCGCTCCCGCAGGTTTGCCAGCGATCAGTGGAGGGCTCGTCAACCAGAGACCGTCCACGTCGAGAGCGATTCGCTTCGTTGCGGTGCCCTGGTCTCGAAGCGATTTGCCGCTGTGGTCGTCAACATAGACCACCGCGAGCTTGTCCTCGTCGTCGTGATCATGTGCGGCAAGATGCGAATGCGCATGGGTTCGAGCCGCAGGATGATGAAATTCGCGGTGCACCGTGCGGCCTTCGTCAAGGTGCTCGTCGTGGTCGGCGCCATCGTGGCCGAGGCCAAGGACGTCAACGCTTTCAGCCGATGGGACATCGTCCGCTGGCACTCCGTGCTCAAGCCACGCAGCCGGCGGGAATGCGGAATTCGAATGGAAATGCAGGCGACTGGCAGTCCGCTGCGCGGGTGCCAACAAGGTCTGCGCGCACAGGCAAAGGAGCATCACAGCCGTCATCCAACGCAGGATGAACGACCGCTTTGCGTGAGCAGGGCAAGACGCGGTCAGTCGGACAACAGTGGGCTGGGGCACGGTGACGGTGACGGTGGCGGTGGCGGCGGGCTAGCTCGAGAAGGCGCTCAACGTGCCCTCAATTCAACGATACGCGCGATCCGTCGTGCCGGATGCGTGACGGGCAGCGAGCCGGTTGATAAGCCGGGCAGTGTATCGAAGCCCCCCATCTCAGCCGTTCCATGCGCCCAGTCGGCGCCACGTTCAAGACCAATGGCCCCGAGGCACGGCTCGAAGTGGAGCACGCCCCGTTCGGCGCCATTCGCGGCGTTGTCGGGCTGCAGGTGGACAGCGCCGACTTCTCGGCGCTCGGCGTGAAGGCGTTCGTTCCGACGACGCGCACCCGCCGCCATGCCTTGTTCGCGCTGGTGGAACTGGCCTGGAGCGGCGGCGCACTCTCGGTCGGGCTGCGTTTCGAGCGCGCTCGCGTCACCTCGGACGGCGACACCGAGCCGACGGAAGTGAAATTCGGTCCGCCCGGCGAACGCAAGCTCAACGTGCGCAGCGCGTCCTTGTCCAACGTGTCTATGCTGTCGCCCAATTGGTCGTTTACTGGCGCCTTGAGCGCGACCGAACGTGCGCCAACCTCGTTCGAGCTGTTCGCCAACGGGGTCCACGTCGCGACCGGCTCGTTCGAAAGAGGCGACCGAACGCTGGACGCCGAACGCGGTACGAATGTGGACTGGGCGTCGCAATGGACGCAGGACGGCAACCACATTCGAGTCGGCGCTTTCGAGGCTCGCTTCGCCCGCTTCATCGCGCTGGAGTCCACCGGCGCCATGGTCGATGTGATCGAAGTCGACAGCTCGATCGAAAGCTTTCCCGACTATCAGTTTCGCGCCGTCAAGGCCAAGCTGCGCGGCGTTGAGGTCGAAGCAAAGCAGCGTCTGTTGAGCGGGACGCTGGCACTGGATCTGTCGGACAAGCCCGATCTTGTGCGGACCAGCAAGCTCAGCACTGGCGAGCCGCTGCCGCGCGTGGCGCCGCTGCGCTTGATGGTAGGACTGGATGCGACCTTTGCCGGCTGGACCGGGCGCCTGGAATTGGACTGCGCCAACAAACAGGATCGCGTGCCTGCGACCGATATTGCAACCGCTCGCTACACGCGGATAAATGCCACGCTGACCCGCCGGTTCGACTGGGGCGGGACCGATGCAACGGACTAAACCGCTCGCGCGGTAAGCGCTCCGGCAAGTGTGGTGGCGTTCCGTTGTGGCGCTGGTTCTGCGATGTTGGTGATCGAGGCAACCCGCCTCGTTCATCGACTGGAGCAGGACCATGGACATCTCGACTCCCACTGTCTCGCCGTTGCGCCAACGCATGCTCGACGACATGCGCATGCGCAAGATGGCCGAGCACACCCAAGACGGGTACATCCGCGCCGTTCGCAAGCTCGCCGCCTTCCTCGGTCGCTCACCGTACACGGCCACCATCGAAGAGTTGCGACGCTTCCAGCTTCACTTGGTGGATGCCGGTACGGGGCCGGTGACGATCAACGCCACGATCACTGGGCTGCGGTTCTTCTTCGACATCACCCTGGGTCGCCCGGAGCTGTTGGCCAAGATGCAGCCTGTGCGGGTGCCGCGCACCCTGCCGGTGGTGCTCAGCCGCGAGGAAGCCGCGCGCTTGATCGCCGCAGCACCCAACCTCAAGCACCAAGCGGCGATGTCGGTCGCCTATGGTGCTGGCTTGCGGGTCAGTGAGATCGTCTCGCTCAAGGTCAGCGACGTCGATAGCCAGCGCATGACCCTGCGAGTGCAACAAGGCAAGGGCCGCAAGGATCGCTACGCCATGCTCAGCCCGGTGCTGTTGGAACGTCTTCGCGCCTGGTGGCGCCTGGGTCATGCCCAGGGCAAGATTCGCGGCGATGGCTGGCTCTTCCCTGGGCTGGACCCGGTCGACCCGGTGACTGCGCGCCAGCTCAACCGCGCCGTCCACCAGGCAGCAGATGCAGCCAAGATCGACAAGCGCGTGACGCCCCACATCCTGCGCCACAGCTTCGCCACCCACCTGCTGGAACTGCAAGGTCGACATTCGCGTCATCCAGGTGTTGCTGGGCCACAAGAAATTGGAGACCACATCGCTTTACGCCCAGGTCGCCACCGATCTGCTGCGCAGCGTGATCAGCCCTCTGGACACGCCACCGCCACCGCCACCGCCCGACACCCAGTAGGTTGGCCGTGGGGCGGCCCGTCCTGGAGGTCGCCGACATCTTCCGTGAGCATGGCCCCGCTTGGCGCGAGGCCCAGCGCGCTCACCTGAGCCTGGTGCAACTCAAGGTCATGTCGGCCATCGTTCAGTGCCGCAGTGCGGCACTGGGTGGTCACGTCTTGCGCTGCGATGGCTGCGGCAC
>JAYUHN010000171.1:0-14591 GCA_043766965.1 Ramlibacter sp.
CGTTCGCGCCGCGCTTCATGATCCTGCCGATCGCGTTGCTTACTTTCATCAACGTCGCGACCATCGCCCGCGTCATGCGCGGCAGCCTGATCGAGGTGATGCACAGCAACTTCATCAGGACGGCCCGGGCCAAGGGATTGCCGACGCGGATCGTGGTGCTTCGGCATGCGCTCAAGCCGGCGTTGCTGCCGGTCGTTTCGGTGCTCGGCCCGCTGGCCATCGGCTCGATCACCGCGGCCCTTGTGACCGAAACGGTGTTCTCGCTGCCTGGCCTGGGCAAGCTGATCGTCAACGGCGCCGGCAACCGTGACTACACGCTGGTGCTCGGGCTGGTGGTGCTGATCACGGTGCTAGCCGTGAGCCTGAACCTGCTGGTCGACCTGGCCTACGCCGCGCTCGATCCCAAGATCCGCTATTGAGGCTCGCGATCCGCATGCTCTTTTCCTCGCGACAGAAAGCCATTGCGGACACGCTCGCAGAGGCGCAGCTGTCGATCCGGCCAGGCCGCAGTCCGTGGGCCGACGCCCGGACCCGGTTCCTGCGCAACCGCGCGGCTGTCGCCAGCCTTCTGGTTTTGATCCTGGTCGTGCTGCTGTGCGTCGCGGGCCCGGCGCTGCTGCCCTATGACTTCGACACGGCCGACTGGGACGCCATGAAGCTGCCGCCGACCTGGAAAAACATGCACTGGTGGGGCACCGACGAATCGGGGCGCGACCTGCTGGTCCGCTGCCTGATCGGTGGCCGCATTTCGCTGATGGTCGGCCTGCTGGCGACGCTGGCCTCGGTCGCGATCGGCATTGCCTGGGGCGCGACCGCAGGGTTTCTGGGTGGCCGGGTCGACAGCGTCATGATGCGGATCGTCGACATGATGTACGCGATCCCCTACCTGCTGATCGCGATTTTGCTGGTCACGATCCTCGGGCGGGAGTTCTACCTCGTGGTGCTGGCGATCACCGCATTCTCATGGATGGACATGGCGCGCGTGGTTCGCGGCCAGACGCTGTCGTTGCGGACCATGGAATTCGTGGAGGCGGCGCGAGCCATCGGGGTGCCGACGCGCCGCATCATCTTCGCGCACATCGTGCCCAACCTGCTTGGCATTGTCGTGATCTACACCACCGTCACGGTGCCGGGCGTGATCCTGACCGAATCGGTGCTGTCGTTCCTGGGCCTGGGTATCCAGGAGCCGATGACCAGCTGGGGCGTGCTGATCGAAGACGGCACCAAGGTGATGGACGTGGCTCCCTGGATGCTGTTGTTTCCGGCGGCACTGCTGTCGGTCACGCTGTACTGCTTCAACTTCATCGGCGACGGCCTGCGCGATGCGCTCGACCCGAAGGAACGTTAGCCGATGAGTGTCCTCCCCTCTTCCTCCTCCCGCCTGCTCGATGTCGCCGACCTGAGCGTCAAATTCACAACGCCGGAAGGCGAGATCACCGCCGTCAATGGCATGGGCTTTTCGCTGGAACGCGGCCAGACCTTCGGCATCGTGGGCGAGAGCGGCTCCGGCAAGAGCCAGAGCATGCTGGCGCTGATGGGCCTGCTGGCCATCAACGGGCGGGCAAGCGGACGCGCGCTGTTCCAAGGCGAAGACCTGCTGTCGATGCCCGCGCCCCTACTCAATCGGCTGCGCGGAAACCGTGTCTCCATGATCTTCCAGGACCCGATGACGTCCCTGAACCCCTACCTGACGGTGGAGCGCCAGATGACCGAGGTGCTGGAGCTGCACAAGGGACTGACGCGCCGCGCCGCCTTGCAGCTGGCCATCAGCACCCTGGAAGCGGTGCGCATTCCGGACGCCGCGCGCCGCATCCGCATGTATCCGCACGAGTTTTCCGGCGGCATGCGCCAGCGCATCATGATTGCGATCGCCCTGCTGTGCCAGCCCGACCTGCTGATCGCGGACGAGCCCACAACGGCGCTCGACGTCACGGTCCAGGCCCAGACCATGTCGCTGCTGCGCGACCTGCAGCACGAATTCGGCACCGCCATCATCCTGATCACCCACGACCTGGGCGTGGTGGCGGGCCTGTGCGACCAGGTGATGGTCCTGTACGGCGGCCGGATCATGGAGCAGGCCAGCGCGGAAAGCATTTTCTACCGGCCAACCCATCCGTACACGCTCGGACTGCTCGGCGCTGCACCACGGCTGGAACAGGACCAGGAAACCCTGATCGCGATTCCCGGCGCGCCGCCGAACATGGCGAAATTGCCGGCCGGCTGCCCTTTCAGCGAACGCTGCGCCTTCGTGATGGAGCGCTGCATGGAGCAGCGACCGCCATTGGTCCCCAGCATCACCGATCCCGCTGTGCTGCGGGCCTGCCACCGCGATCCGCGGGAATGCACGCTGCAGGCGCTGGAAGCCCGCGTATGAGCACGGTGCAGCAGGCCACCGATGCGCGCGTACCGCTGCTTTCGGTGCGAGACCTGCATGTCCAGTTCAAGGTGCGCGGCGGTGCGTGGCCCTGGAGCGCCGCCCGCACGCTGAAGGCGGTGAACGGCGTGAGCTTCGACGTGTTCCCCGGCGAAACATTGGGGATCGTCGGCGAATCGGGCTGCGGCAAGTCGACGCTGGCACGCGGGCTGATGAACCTGGTGCCTTCCAGCGCCGGCCAGATCAGCTGGCTTGGCCAGGAGATGGCCGGCGCGGCCGCTCCAGCATGGCAACAGGTTCGCCGCAATGTGCAGATGGTGTTCCAGGATCCGCTCGCGTCGCTCAATCCGCGCATGAACGTGGCGCAGATCGTCGGCGAACCCCTGCGCACCCATGAGCCCGGCCTGTCCGCGCCTGAGGTGCTGGAACGCGTCAAGACGATGCTGCTGCGGGTCGGCCTGTCGGAAACGCACCTGTACCGGTACCCGCACGAATTCTCGGGCGGCCAGTGCCAGCGCATCGGCATCGCGCGGGCCTTGATCCTGCGGCCGAAGCTGATCATCTGCGACGAGCCGGTCTCGGCCCTGGACGTGTCGATCCAGGCGCAGATCATCAACCTGCTGAAAGACCTGCAGCAGGAGATGCAGCTGGCGCTGATCTTCATCGCGCATGACCTGGCCGTGGTGAAGCACGTCAGCCAGCGGATCCTGGTGATGTACCTCGGGCGAACCATGGAACTGGCCGCCAAGCGGGCGCTTTACGCGCAGCCGCTGCATCCATACACCCGCGCCCTGCTGTCCGCGGTTCCGGTGCCCGACCCGCGGCGCGAACGATCCAAGGTCGTGCAGCTGCTGGCCGGAGACCTGCCGTCGGCGATCGACCTGCCGGCCGGCTGCGTCTTCAGATCGCGCTGCCCGGAGGCGTTCGACAAATGCGCCCTGGAAATTCCGCCGCTGAAACCAGTGGGCGAGTACAGCCAGGCGGCCTGCTGGCTGTACTGACCGGCTCGCCCGTTCTTCTCGACTCGGTTGCGGGAGTCCGTTCCCTGGCGCCACCAAGTCAAGAAAAAAGCGGCCTCGCTTGATGCGAGGCCGCTTTTTTGGGAGGTCGTCGTTAAACGACGCTGATTTCAGAACCGGTAGGTGCCGCGAACGTAGTAAGCGCGCATGAGCGGATCGGCGAAACGAGGGTCGAAGCCGACCTGGAAAGTCGCGGATTGCACGGATTTGGGGGGAGCCTTGTCAAACACGTTCCTGACGCCGGCGGTCAGAGTGAATTCCTTCCTGGGAGTCCACGAGCCGAAGATGTCCCAGGTGGAGTACGAGCCGACATCATTCACGCCGTCCTGGTCCAGATACCCTGACTTGTAGTGGTTGGTCAGACCCGCCGCCCACTGGTTCATCGACCAGTTCGCGGAGAGAGTCATCTGGTTGCGGAAGATCGGACCGGCACCGGAGTAAACGCCCACGTTGTGGATCCAGTCTCCGCCCTCTTCGTTCTGGTATTCATACTTGGCCACGTATGTTTCCTGCACACGGAACGCGAAGTTCCCCATGCTGTTCGTGCGCAAGCGGTAGTTCGCGGCGATGTCGACCCCATTGGTCCTGATACCGCCCAGGTTGTCGTTCAGCAGCGAAACGTAACCGCACTCCGGCCCAGGATTGGCAACCGTGTTGCACTGGCTGCCGTCGGTGGCCAGCGTGCCGTTGGGGGCTCGCACGAAATGAGAAGCGTACTTGGCCGGATCGTTGAACACGGTGTTGTCCGTGATTCCGCCGATCGAGTGCTTCAGCTTGATCCACCAGAAATCGATCGTGGCATCGAACTCGCGCACCGGCTGCAGGACGAAGCCGAACGTGAGGCTGTTGGACTTCTCGGGCTGCAGTTTCGGGTTGCCGCCCGTGAGCGACATGAACTGGACGTCGCAGTTCTCCGAAGTACTGGCGCCCGCAATCGCCTTGCCACCTGGACAGCGCACCGGGTCGCTGAAGTTGTTCGCCGTGTTCGTGAACGTCTGTGCGGAGTTCAGTTCGAACAAAGAGGGCGCACGGAAGCCGGTTGCCACGGCGCCTCGCATGGCCCACGTGTCGCTCGGCGCATATTTGGCGGACAGCTTCGGGTTGAAGGTGCTCCCGAAATCGGGGTACCTGTCGTAACGCGCCGACCCGGTGACCTCGAGCGCCTTGGTGACGGGAACGTTCAGTTCGGCGTACACCGCCGACACGGTGCGCTGGCCCTGGTTGTCGACGTTCGGGTCGAAGCCGGTGCTCGACACCACCTGGGAGGCGTAGTCGGTGTTCGCGAGCTGCGTGTACTTCTCACGGCGGATCTCGGCGCCCACAGCCACCGCGGATTTGCGGCCGGAGCTGAACCAGTCGCCCATTTCGCGGCTGAGGCGAGCGTCCAGCGCGAAGACCTGGCCCTTGGCGTCGAACAACCGGCCCGGAACAACAGCCGACCCGATCAGGGTTTGTTCGGCAGCCGACAACGTCGGTGTGAACGGATTGAGCAAACCGGTCTTGACGGCATTGCGGATGATCGCATCGTTGACATAACCGCCGGTCAGGTTGTCGGTGGTCTTGACGGTGTTGTAGCTGAAGCCCGAGTTGTAGTCCCAGCCTGCGATCGTTCCTTCGAGGGAGGCCACGAAGCGCTGTTGCAGGGTGTTGTTCTCGTCGGCGCGCGGGCCGGCCGGAACGGTGCGGTAGCGCACCCGGACCGACTTGGTGGGGTCGATGGTTCCCTGGGCTGCCGTCGGGCCCGGGACGATGCCGTTGCCCGGATAGAACGGGGTGCCCGGGTCGATCGTGAGGGCCCCCTCCGGGACTGGAGCGATGTTGGTAGAAACCCGCGTTTTCGCCGCCACGTACTCAAGATTCAACTGGTGGTCGCCTGCCAGCGCCATCGTCCCCTTGAGCATGCCCGTCACGCGATCGGTCTTGGGAATCAGGTCGACGAAGTTCCAATACTGATACGCACAGGTCTTGCCGCCGCCCGATGGAACCTGGTACTGCTGCGTGCAGCCCGGCGCGAAGGGACTGGCTGCCGTCCCGCCTTGCGAATAGCTGCCGGGGAAACCCGTGGGCGATGTCTTGTTGCTGGTGGCGAACTGCGGGCGCTGCGGCGTGGTCAGCACGTCCTGGTGCTGGTAGTCGATGAAGCCGAATACGTTCCACTTGTCTTCGCTCAGGTCGCCCTTGCCGAAACCGGCGCTGACTTCGTACGACTTGCCACCCGAATGCTTGGGGACCGTGTATTGGGCGCTGACCTCGAGCCCTTTGTAATCCTTCTTCGTGATGAAGTTGATCACACCGCCGATGGCGTCGGTCCCGTACAGGGAGGAAGCTCCGTCGCGCAGCACTTCGATGCGATCGATCGCCGCCAGCGGGATCGTGTTCAGGTCAGGCGCGGAGCTGTCGCCGGCGCCGCCGATGGCCTGGTTGGCGATACGCCGACCGTTCAACAGGATCAGTGTCTTGTTGGCTCCCAGGCCGCGCAGGTTGGCGAACGCCGCACCTCCGGTCACCGCTCCGACGGCCGCGCTCGTGCCAGTGAGTGTCTGGTTCCCCGAGATCGTGCTCATGATGTCTTCGACGGTGGTGTAGCCCTGCTGCCTCAGCTCTTCCACCTTGAGCACGGTGACCGGCAAAGCCGTCTCCGCATCGACTCGCTTGATCGCGGACCCCGTGATTTCGACCCGCTGCAAACCGGAGGCATTGGCTGCCTGGGCAGCGACGTCGGTGGCGATGACCATCGCCCCCGCGCCGCAAAAGGCCGTCAGCAACGCGCGGACGACAACAGTTTTCCTGAACCTGGTGGTTGCGGTTTTCATCTGTTCTCCAAAACAGTACTGTCACGAGAAAGGCCGGGGGATCGACTCGCGGCCCGCTTAAAGGGAGGCCAGGCAAAAACGTGAATTAATTGCCAGCATCGCCAAGGTAACGTTTTACACAACCGTCACATGTTCGTCACCAAGCTTTAACCCGCGAAACGGCCCTTTGTCGCCGTAAAACATCACCTGAACAGCGTCATTCCACCTTGAAAACAAATTCCTGGGGCGCCAGCACGTCGCCGGGTTCGCTGGCGCACTTGTATTGAAGCATCGCCGCCCGCACGGCCGCATGGAAGATCCGGGGGCCGGACAGGATCGTGACCTCCTTCACCGCCCCGTCGCGGATCAGGGCCTGGGCACGGACCACGCCTTCCGTCCCGTCCTGGATCGCCTTGCGCGGCATTTCCGGCTTGACCTGGGTCGGGCAGGCAATCCCGATCTCGCTTCGGACCGGTCCAGCCGGCCTGGGCTCCGGCGGCGCCGGCGGCGGCGGCGGCGCGATCACCGGCGGGGCCGGCGGCGGCGTCGGCATCGAGACGATCGCCGGTGCGGTGGAAACCTGCGGCGTCACTTCCGGCGGCGGCACGAACGGCGGCGGGGGCGCCTCCGTCTTGACTTTCGGCTCGACCCGTTTGACGATTTCCTTGGGCGGGGGCGGCGGTGGCGGCGGGGGGATGATCACTTCCTGGATCACCGCCGCTTCCAGCGGCTTCTTGATGATCTCGAGCCCCTTGCGGGCCGTGCCGGAGATCAGCGCCCAGAGGATCAGCATATGCAGCAGCACCACGACGATCCATCCCGTCAGGCGGCGCGACGGTTCATTGCCGGGATACCGGCGCCGGTTCATCGTGGTCGCGGTCATTTGGCCCCCACGGTTGCGGCCAAGGCCGCTGCCCTGCCCCCCAAGGGGGCGTTCGCTTGCTTGAAGCGGTTCAGCGCGGCGCTCATTTGACGAACTGCTCGCTGCCGATCACGGCAATCTTGGACAGGCCTTTGCGTTTCGACGTGGACAACACGTTGGCGAAGACGGCGTAGTGGCAGTCCTTGTTCGGCCGCAGGTGAATCTCGGGCTGCACCGGCTGCTGCGCCACCAGCGCCATCTTCTCTTCCAGCTCCTGCGCCGATACCGGCAGACCCTGCCAGTACACGATGCTCTTCTCGTCGATGTCGATCTGCACCTTTTCGGGTTTGACCAGGTCGCTTGGAGGAATGCCCACCGGCATCTCGAGGTTGACGGCGTGAAGCTGGATCGGGATCGTGATGATCAACATCACGAGCAACACCAGCATCACGTCGATCAACGGCGTGGTGTTGATGTCCATCATCACTTCCGGGTCTCCGCCCGCGCGGCCCAGGCGCCGGGTTTTCATGCGCATGTCTTGCTGCTCCGTTGGTCGCGCACAGCGCGTCAGCCGCCCAGCGGCGGCGGTTCGGTGATGAAGGCGACCTTGGTGATGCCGGCCCGCTGGCAGGCGTACAGGATCTTGCCGACGCCGTCGTAGCGGGCGTTGAGGTCGCCGCGGATCTGCACTTCGGGCTGCGGCTTCAGCTGCGAAACCCGCTTCAGCCGCACCACCAGCGCCTCGACGTCGCTCACGCGCGACTCGTACCAGAAGATGCCGCCGGCCTTGTCGACCGAGATGATGATGTTCTCGGGCTTGGTTTCGCGCACCTCGACCCGCTCCTTGGGAAGCGCGACGGGGATCGAGGTGGTCACCACCGGGATCGTGATCAGGAAGATGATCAGCAGCACGAGCATCACGTCCACCAGGGGCGTGGTATTGATGGTCGAGATGACTTCGTCATCGTCGCCACTGGAGGGTCCGACAGCCATCGACATGGGTTGCTCCGGAAGTCGCTGTCGCCGCTCAGGCGGCCTTGCCGGCTGAACCCACGATCACCGCGTTGAGTTCGTCGCTGAACTCGCGCACCTCGTCCATCACTGCCTTGTTGCGCCGCGCCAGCCAGTTGTAGCCCAGCACCGCGGGGATGGCCACAGCCAGGCCGAGAGCCGTCATGATCAGCGCCTCGCCGACCGGTCCCGCCACCTTGTCGATCGATGCCTGACCGGAAATGCCGATCGCCGTGAGGGCGTGGTAGATGCCCCAGACGGTTCCGAACAGTCCCACGAAAGGCGACGTCGAGCCGACAGTGGCAAGGAATGACAATCCGCCCTGGGTGTTGGACTGGACCCGGTCCACCGCGCTGGTGATGCTCATCGGAATCCATTCGTTCATCGGGATGTGGCTCTTGAGCCCGCCGTGGTCGCTGGTGGCCTGGGCGCCCGCCTCCGCGATGAACCGGTACGCGCTGTTCTTTTCAAGGCCGCCGGCGCCGTCGCGCACCGTGGCAGCGGACCAGAATTTCGCGTCGACCGTGCGCGAATGGCGGCCCATCTTCCATTGCTCGAGCAGCTTGACGACCATGATGTACCAGCTGCCGATGCTCATGATGGCCAGGATCACCAGCACCCCCCTGGCGATGACGTCGGACCCCTTCCACAGCGCCTCGATGCCGTAGGGGTTGTCGAGAGTTTCCGCGGCTTTCTTCGGCGCGGCGGCGGAAGCGTCAACTGCTGCAGCGGGCATGGCCGCTGCCGGCGCTGTCGCAGCTGAAGCCGGAGCGGAACCGGGGGCCGGCGCTTGCGCTTGCGCTTGCGCTTGCGCCTGGACGGCGGCGCCGCCGAGACCGGAAACACACAGCAAGACCGCCATCAGCGTATGCCGGAAAGAAATAGAAAAGACGGTTGGCAAGATAGATCCTTTGTCCGATCACATTGGGGGTGACGCGCGGGGCACTCAACAGCAGGCGCCGCGAATCCAAGTCGGCGAGTATAGGTTCAGCCCAAGCAACTTCGGGCCCAACGGCTCCAGCTCGTCTATCGTTTCCGATATCAGGGCTAACACCGAGCTTCACGCCGCTCGGGGCGCAAGAGCTCCTCGCCACTGGGGGCGCCGACCGTCCTCGTTATAATCGAAGGCTGTAGAAAGCCGGTGTAGCTCAGTCGGTAGAGCAGCTCATTCGTAATGAGAAGGTCGGGTGTTCGATTCATCTCTCCGGCACCACTTCGAAACCCCGCACGCTGTTATTACGTGCGGGGTTTTTTTGCGGATGCTGCAGGCAACCCGAAGCTGACCGTCGTCTTCAGCCTGTCGCTGTCTAGACCGAAGGCGTCACGATCTTCCCGCTGTCCGCCGCGCTGGCGACAACGAAGAGTTCGGCGGTACACGCGCGCAACACCTTGACTTCCCTGATCAGCGCGTCGATCCTGGGATCGACGTTCCGGTCCGTCGAAAAGCTTTGCTGAAGTTCGTTCAGCCGCGCTCCGCAGCGCTGCCAGGAGTCGAAGGTGTCGTTGACCGCGGCGGCATGGGGGCGTGGCGCCGTCATGTGCCGCGGCCGGTGTGCCGCCCGTTCCCGTTCGTGTCAGCAAGCATCGATCGCCCTTGGTTGCGATCTCATCTTAGCGATTGATCCGGCCCGGTGCGCAGGCGGTGCTGTTACCCTGCCGGGGGTTCATTGCAGCTGACATGATCGCTTCCATCGCTTCCATCTGCGCCGGCGCCTCGATCGGCGCCTTGCTTCGCTGGCTCCTGGCCGGCCGCTTCAACCCCATGCTCCCGGGGCTGCCGCCAGGGACGCTCGCCGCCAACCTGATCGGCGGCTACCTGATCGGCGTTGCGGTCGCTTTCTTCGCCGCGATGCCCGAAGTGTCACCGCAGTGGCGCCTGTTCATCGTGACCGGCTTCCTGGGCGGACTGACCACGTTCTCCACGTTTTCAGCCGAAGTGGTCACGCAACTGCAACAGGGTCGACCCGGCTGGGCGCTGGCGATCACTGTTTTTCACCTGGCTGGCTCGCTCGCACTCACCGCTCTCGGAATCGCCACTGTCGGATGGCTGCGCGGCTAGACCTGTTCCCAAGCAGTAAGCAATCGCCCTAGGCCAGCTCAACCATTCGGCGTAGAGCGCGTCCTCGTCCGGGCAACACACTGGACGCATGTTGTACCCCTCCAATTGCGCCTGATGACGGTCGGCGCTGATCGAATGTCCGGCTGGACCGGCAAGACCACAAGCTACTTCTGGCACCTGTACCGGCGCATGAAAGACACGGCACCGTCACCGCACGATTACCTGATCTACCAACTGCGGCACTGGCCGCGGATCCCGTCCGCGAGCAAGACCGCCGATATCTACCGCACGCTGTCGGTCATGAGCCAGCGGCCGGTCAACCGTCGCTGGATCCTGAACAACTCCAGCCTCGACGGGCGGGCGGTGGACCACCTGCTGCGGCGCCTCGTCGAGCAAGATGCTGTCCATGTCATCGACGCCCGCGGGTACGGCCCGGACACCAGGTCCGCCTGAGGCTGTCAGCCGGGAAGCGGCGCAGGCCCGATCGGACCGCCCCGCGCCGCCATGCGGACCGCCAGCCTTTGCATGTTCGACAGCGACGTCAGGTGCATCGAGATCAGATGCAGTTCACCAGAGCGAAACAGCGCCAGCGCGGCTGCATCGGACAGGCCCAACAATTTCTTTTCGTCGACGATCAGCAGCCCGTTGACGGTGAAGCTGCGGCCGTCGACCAGGTCGGCCTTGGCGTTCATCTCCATCAGCAGCCCGGCCTGCTCCAGCCGTCGGCAGAAGGCCTCGGTCCGCAGGTACTCCGCCTGGTAGCGGTTCAGGAAATCGAGCGCGTGCTGCAGGAACGGCGTGTTCTGCCCGGCGCCATCGAACAGCGCTTCGCCCTCGTCCTCGCCCAGCCCGTCGAAGGCTTCGTCCATGCAGACCGCCATGTCGCTGCGGCCCGGAAGATCGGCCAGCACGAACGGATAGCGCCGCACGAAGGCGGGAATGTACGCGGCGTCCCAGGCGGCTTTGTCATCGATGAACAGATTTTCTCGCGCGCGCAGGCCGAGCATCGCCACCGGCACCGTCCTGCCACTTGCAACCCTGGTGAAGACGATCGCGTATTCCTTGCAGGCTTCGTTGAACTCGACGCCCGCGAGATACAGCGAATTCGCCTTGCGGGCGAAAGCGAAGCCGTTCGCCGGCCGCACCCTTCGCTTGCGGTGCTTGTCGCGATCGAGCGGCACTGGCCTTTCGTAGTAGACGGCGTCGGACACGGGGGCTCCTGAGCGCGTCAACCTGCCGAGAGCGCCACAGCCTCTTCGGACGCGGCTCGGGGATGGTGCCATGCAAGGACCTTGTCGATCCGCCTGCCGTCGAGGTCAGCGACCTCGAACAGCCACTCGCCGCAATCGATCCGCTCACCGGTCTGCGGCAGGTGGCCCGAAACCGCGAGCAGCAGCCCCGCGACCGTGTTGTAACGGCCACGCGCTTCCTCCGGCAGATCCTTGATCTCCAGCCGCGATTTCAGCTCCGACACAGGCATCAACCCGTCCAGCAGCCACGAACCGTCCTCCCGCCGGGTGGCCCAGGCCTGTGCCTCGGCGCCGGGCTGCAATTCGCCAGTGATCGCCTCCAGCAGGTCGTGCGGGGTGATGAGACCCTGCACCACGCCGTATTCATCCACCACGAAGACCATGCGGCCTGGACGCTCGCGAAATTGCTCCAGCAGTTCCATCCCGGTCAGGGTCTCGGGCATGTACAGGGCCGGTTGTGCATGCGCCGCAACCGTGCCGGCGTGGTCCTGGCCGAGGTGCAGCAGCTCGGAGGCGCTGATCACGCCCACCACGTCGTCGAGCGAACCACGGCACACCGGGTACCACGAATGCGAACCGTCGTTACCGGCCTGCCGCATGCACTCGGCAATCGACAGTCCCGCATCGAGCCACTCGATGTCGGAGCGCGGCACCATCAGCGAAGTGAGCGGCCTCGCGTCCAGCTCGAACAGGTTGCGCACCATCTGGCGCTCATGCTGCTCGATCACACCGGCATCGACGCCCTCTTTCAGGCTGTGCTCGATTTCTTCCTCGGTCATGCCGCGCGTCTGGGTGGTATCGATGCGCAGCAGCCGAAGCACCCCCTGGGTGGTCGCGGAGAGCAGCTTGACGAATGGGCCAGCGGCCTTCGCCAGCCAGGCCATCGGGCGGGACACCCAGCACGCCACCGGCTCCGGATACAGCTGGCCGATCCGCTTGGGCACCAGTTCGCCGAAGATGATGGTGATGAAGGTGATCGCGGTCACCACGATCGCGGTGGCGGCGATGGCGGAAGGCCGGTCGGCGATGCCAAAACCATGCAGCCAGTGCGCCAGTTTGTCGCTGAACGCCGCCTCGCCGACGATGCCGTTCAGCACGCCGATCGAGGTGATCCCGACCTGGACCGTCGACAGGAAGCGGGTGGGATGTTCCAGCAGGCGCAACGCGGCGGCCGCGCCGCCATTGCCGTCTTCCGACAACGCCATCAGGCGCGCCTTGCGGCTGGAGGCCAGCGCCAGCTCCGACATGGCAAAGGCCGCATTGAGCAAGGTCAGCAGCGCGATCAGCAGGAAATCCATCGAAGGCCAGGAGAGTCGGACACGCTGGCACTTTACTTGATCGGCCCGGTGCCACGCACAATGGCGCCCATGGCCATCTACCTGATCGGCGACGTGCAGGGCTGCGACGCCGCGCTGGGCCGCCTGCTCGAAAAAACCGGTTTTTCCGCCAGCCGCGACACGCTGTACCTGCTGGGGGACCTGGTGAACCGCGGACCCGAGTCAGCGGCGGTGCTGCGCCGCCTGATCGCACTCGAAGGCGCGGCGCACTGCCTCCTGGGTAACCACGACCTCAGCCTGCTCGCCGTGGCGAACGGAGTGCGGGCGCCGCATCGCAACGACACGATGGACTCGGTGCTGCTGGCGCCCGATCGGGAGCGGTTGCTGGACTGGTTGCGCCGCCAGCGGATGGCGATCCTGGCCCACGGCTGGCTGCTGGTGCACGGCGGCGTGCTGCCGCAATGGGATGCGGACCAGGTGATGCGGCTGGCGGCAGAAGTCGAGGGCGTGCTGCGCGGTCCAGGGCTGGCCGATTTTCTTCTGCGGATGTACGGCAACGAGCCAGCCCGCTGGGACGAATCGCTGCGCGGCGCCGACCGGCTGCGGCTGATCGTCAATGCCCTGACCCGGCTGCGCTTCTGCACGCCGGAGGGCGTCATGGACCTGAAGGCGACAGGCGGTCTGGACGCCGCGCCGCCGGGCCACTTGCCATGGTTCGATGTCCCGGGGCGCAGGACGGCCGGAGTGCCGATCGCATTTGGCCACTGGTCCACGCTTGGTTATCTGCAGCGGCCGGACCTCCTGTCCCTTGATACCGGTTGCGTCTGGGGCGGGTGCCTCTCCGCGATGCGGCTGGGCGACCGAGGCACGACGCAGGAACTGGTCCAGGTGCAGTGCGAGAAGAGTCCTATTCCGCCTTGAACAGCGCGGCGACCTTGCGCTTTGACTTGATGTTGGCGGAAATGCGGCTGGTCGGTCGGGCGGTCGACTCCCAGGCCGGCGGCGCATCGGTCGCCGGCGGCTGGTAAGGCTGGTCGAAGAAGGGGTCTTGCGGCCTTGCTGCCGGCCGGAACTCGCGCTGCAGCGCCGGCGCGCGCTCCCGTTGCGGCGGTGCGTCGAGCGCGTCGCGCGGGTCGCCCAGCTCGCCGGCTTCGCGCCAGGCCCGGCGGCCATCGTTGATCCGGCCGCGCGGCTTGTCTTCTTCGTACTCTATCGGTTCGAGCTCGACCTTCTTTTTCAGCAATTTTTCCAGGTCCGCCATCAGCCGGCCGTCGCTGGCGGAAACGAAGGTGACCGCGAGACCCGAAGCACCGGCGCGCCCGGTGCGGCCCACCCGGTGGATGTAGTCCTCCGCGTTGAACGGGACGTCGAAATTGAAGACCGCCGGCACGTCCTTGATGTCCAGGCCGCGGGCCGCGACGTCGGTCGCCACCAGCAAATCGACCTCGCCCTTCTTGAACGCTTCCAGCGCCTTCAGGCGCTCGTCCTGGCTCTTGTCGCCATGCAGCGCCGTGGTCTTCATGCCCTCGCGCTCCAGCGAACGGGCCAGCCGGGCGCAGCCGAGCTTGCTGTTGACAAACACGAAGGCCTGGCCCAGGCCGCGCTGGCGCACGATCTGTTTCAGCGCGCGGCGCTTGTCGTCGTCGTTGACGCTGTAGAAGTGCTGTTCGACGTTGGAGGCCGTCGCGTTCGGGGGCGCCACCTCGATCGTGACAGGGTCGTTCAGATAGCTGTTGGCCAGCCGCCGGATCTCTGGCGAGAAGGTGGCCGAGAAAAGCAGGGTGGTGCGCTGCTTGGGCAGATAGGACAGGATGCGCTGCAGGTCCGGCAGGAAGCCGATGTCCAGCATGCGGTCGGCCTCGTCCAGCACCACGTACTCCACCTGGTTGAGCACGGCGTTTTTGGCTTCGATGTGGTCGAGTAAGCGGCCCGGTGTGGCCACCAAGA
>JAYUHN010000172.1:0-2029 GCA_043766965.1 Ramlibacter sp.
CTGGCCGAGATCCGGGCCGCCAAACCGGAGGTGCTGTACATCTTCCTGCCGGGTGGCATGGGCATCAACTTCATCAAGCAGTTCGTCGGCGCCGGCCTCGGCAAGGAAACGATGCTGCTGCTGCCCGGCTTCAGCGCCGACCAGGACGTGATCGGCCCGGTCGGTCCGTCGATGGCCGGCCTGTTCAACACCGCGCACTGGTCGCCGGACTTCAACAACGCGGCCAATCAGCGCTTCGTCGCCGAGTTCCAGAAGGAATACAAACGCGTCCCGACCCTGTATGCCTCGCAAGGCTACGACACGGCCGAACTGATCAACGCCGCCGTGCGCGACACCAAGGGCAACCTCGCCGACAGGGAAGGCATGCGCAAGGCGCTGCGCGCCGCCCGTTTCGATTCGGTGCGTGGCCCCTTCAAGTTCAACACCAACCAGTATCCGGTGCAGAACTATTACGTGCGCACCGTGGGCAGCGACGGCCACGGCGGCCTGATCAACAAGTCCTTCAACGAGCCGATCCTGAAAGACCGCGGCGACGCGTACGTGCAGCAGTGCGTGATGCGCAAGTGACGCTGTCCCGGCGCCAGGAATGAGCGGCCTGCTGGTCGTCGAGCAGCTGCTGAACGGGCTGCAGCTCGGCTTCATGCTGTTCCTGCTGGCGGCCGGGTTGACGCTGGTGTTCGGCGTCATGGACATGATCAACCTGGCGCACGGCTCGCTGTACATGGTGGGCTCCTTCCTGGCGGCGTGGCTGACGCGGGTGAGCGGCTCCTTCCTGGCCGGCGTGCTGGGCTCCGTGCTGCTGACCGCGATGTTCGGGATGCTGCTGGAGTCATCGCTGCTGCGCACGCTCTATGCGCGCGACCACCTGTCCCAGGTGCTTGCCACCTTCGCGCTGATCCTGATCTTGAACGACGGCGTCAAGATGGTGTTCGGCAACGATCTGCCGCTGTCGATCCCGGCGGCCTTCGACGGGCCGGTGCAGATCGTGCCGGGCCTCGTTTATTCGTCCTGGCGGCTGCTGATCATCGCAGTCGGGCTGGTGGTCGCGGTGCTGTTGTACCTGCTGGTCCAGAAGACCCGCATGGGGGCGTTGGTACGGGCCGGCGCGGCTAACCGCGAAATGAGTTCCGCCATGGGCGTCGATGTCGGACGGCTGTTCTCAGTGGTGTTCGGCCTGGGCGCCGCCCTGTGCGCCATCGCAGGCAGCCTGCTCGGGCCGCTGCTGGCGGTGCAGGTCGGCATGGGCGAGAACATCCTGATCCTGGCCTTCGTGGTGGTCGTGATCGGCGGCATCGGCTCGATCCGCGGCGCACTGATCGGCGCTTTGCTCGTGGGGACCGTAGACACGCTGGGGCGCACCCTCCTGCAGCAGGTACTGCGTGACGCGCTGCCGCCGCAATGGGCCAGCGCGGCCGGGCCGGCCCTGGCCTCGATCTCGGTCTACATGCTGATGATCGTGATGCTGGTGTTTCGTCCCCGCGGCCTGTTCCCGGTGCGCGGTTGATGACTGCCGGACGCTTCGCCGCATTGCTCGCGCTGCTGCTGGCGGTGGCGGTTCCATCGACACTGCAGGCGCTGGGAGCCGAGTTCTACCTGGGCGTGGCGAGCCGGATCCTGGTCTTCGCCGTTGCCGCCACCAGCCTGAACCTGCTGCTTGGATACGGCGGCATGATTTCGCTGGGCCATGCCGCGTTTTTCGGGCTCGGCGCCTATGCCAGCGCCATGCTCCTTGACGCAGGCGTGAGGCCCGCGCTGGCCCACCTGCTGGTGATCGTTGCCGTCGCCGGAATCGCGGCACTGGCCATCGGCGCCATCTCGCTGCGCACCCGCGGCGTGTACTTCATCATGATCACGCTGGCGTTCGCGCAGATGCTGTTCTACCTGGCCAATTCCATGAAGGGCTATGGCGGCGACGAGGGTCTCACGGTGCGCGCGCGCGTGCTGCTGCCCGGCGGACTCGACCTGCGCCATGCCGACACGCTGTACTACTGCGCGCTCGCCGTGCTGGCTGCGGAGATGCTGCTGCTGG
>JAYUHN010000173.1:0-2022 GCA_043766965.1 Ramlibacter sp.
GAGCGAATACGGGCTGGAGCTGCCGCGCCGGCTCCAGATCGAATTCAGCCAGGTGGTCCAGAGCGTGATGGATGCGACCGGCAAGGAACTGACGGCGCAAGCCCTGTTCGAGCTGTTTGAGCGTGAATATGGCGTGCGCAGCATCGCCGCGCCGACCCACCAGGTGCTGGAAGAGGCGTCGGGTCCTGGCGGACTGCTGGTGAAACTGAAAGCGAACGTGATCGTCGGCTCGCGCAGCCTGAGCATCCAGGGCGCCGGCACCGGCCCGATCGACGCCTTCGTGGACGGCCTGCGCGCCGCGACGGGCGAAAGCCTGCGGGTGCTCGACTACCATGAGCACGCCATCGGCTCCGGGGCAAATGCGAAAGCCGTGGCCTATCTCGAACTGCGCATCGGCGAAGAGACGCTGTTCGGCGTCGGCATGGACACCAACATGGTGTCGGCATCGCTCAAGGCGATCGTTTCAGGGTTGCAGCGGGCGCGGGCGTACCGAGAAAGGCAGGAGTCCACCTGCCAGACCAGCTGATCATTTGGCGACCTGGTTATCTGAGCGCCTTCAACACGTTACAGAGTAAAGCTGATCGGGTTTCTGCACAGGGCCAAGACAAGTCGCTATCATTTAGGCAACAAATGAGGAATACTTCCTAAGTAGTTGATCTTGCATAACTTTTTGTGCCACGGTAAACTCTGGGTGGTATTCAGGCGTTAAGTAGTCAGTCGATGCCCAAGAGGTTACCTTTTCAAATGCGCACAATTTTGAGCCGGTTTCTGCAGACAGTTGCATTCTCAGCGGTGGCGTTGGGACTGGTTGCTCCGCCTGCTTTGGCCGCCAAGCGGGGCGTTTTGACGGTCGAGAAGCGCACGTCGATAACGGCCAAGCGCCGTGTCAGCCGCACTTTCATCGTCGCCAGGCACCGCGGCGCCCTTCGCTTCGCTGAATTCGTCCCGGCCCGGCCTTCGTTTGGCCAGCTGGCCGGCCTGCACACCACCCTGGACCAGCTCGACCTCAGATCCAGCGTCGCACTTGTGATCGACCAGGACACCCGCGAAGTTTTGCTCAGCAAGAACGATTCTGCCGTGCTGCCGATCGCATCCATCACGAAACTGATGACCGGCCTGATCGTCAGCGAGGCCAAGCTTCCGACCGACGAACTGATCGAGATCACGCAGGACGATGTCGATACCGAAAAGCGCAGCAGCTCGCGCCTGCGTGTCGGCACCGTCCTCAGCCGCGCCGAATTGCTGCATCTCGCGCTGATGTCGAGCGAAAACCGCGCAGCTCACGCGCTCGGCCGCACCTATCCGGGTGGCATCCCCACCTTCGTGGCGCTGATGAACGCCAAGGCGAAGGCACTTGGCATGAAAGACACCAACTACGTCGAGCCGACCGGTCTTTCCAGCGGCAACCAGTCGAGCGCGCTGGACCTGGCGACGCTGGTCAGCGTTGCCTACGACGATCCCAAGCTGCGCGAGCTTTCAACGTCGCCCAATCACCAGGTGTCCATCGGCAACCGCTTGCTGAATTTCAACAACACCAACCGGCTGGTCAAGAATCCGGAGTGGGAGATCGGCCTGCAGAAGACTGGCTATATCTCCGAGGCAGGACAGTGCCTGGTGATGCAGGTCAAGGTCGCGGGCCGCAAGCTGATCATGGTGTTTCTCGATTCGGCCGGCAAATTGAGCCGCATCGCCGATGCCGAGCGGGTTCGCCGCTGGGTCGAGGCGCATCCGGTGGTCCCCGCGGCCACGGTGATCCGGCAGGTGAACGGCTGACCCCAGCTTGCCCGCCTTGCGCGTTTCGCGCACCACCGAACGGGTCCTTAGCGGCCCGTTTCTGCTTTGTGGCCCAGCGCCGCTGAAATCACGTTGGCCGTGGTCTGCAGCTTGGTGACCCAGCCCTCGTCGAGCCGGTCGGCTGGCGCGGAAATCGACAGTCCCGCGATCAGCTTGCTCTGGTCGTCGTAGATCCCAGCAGCCATGCACCGCACGCCGAGCTCGAGTTCCTCGTTGTCTCGCGCCATG
>JAYUHN010000174.1:0-2019 GCA_043766965.1 Ramlibacter sp.
TGTACGAAGTGCACGATCCCGCCGCCTACATCACGCCCGACGTCGTGGCCGACATCACCGACGCGACGGTGGCCCAGGTGGGCCCGGACCGGGTGCGGCTGTCAGGCGTGCGCGGCCATCCGCGCACGGCGACGCTGAAGGCGAATGTGTTTTTCGATGGCGGCTGGTTCGGCGAAGGCGAGATCTCGTATGCCGGCCCCAACGCTGAAGCACGCGCACGGCTCGCCATGGACGTCATGCAGAAGCGCATGGGTCCACAACTGAAGCTGCGCTTCGACCTGATCGGCGTGGCCAGCATCCTGGGCGATGACGGCAACCGCCAGCTCGGTGCCGCGCCGGTCGGTCGCAGCACCGACATCCGGATGCGTGTCGCCGGCCAGCACCAGCAGCTGCAGGTGATCGAGCGCCTGCTGCGCGAACTCACGGCCCTGTGGACCGGCGGGCCGGCGGGCGGCGGCGGTGTGCGCGTCGCCAGACGGCAGCGCCTGTCCACCCAGTCGTGCCTGATCGCGCGCGAGCGCGTTCCCGCCACGTTCGACTTTGCGGCCTGACCGCGCAGCGCAGGAGATTCCCATGACCGACCCGACCCTCTACCAACTGGCGCACGCGCGCACCGGCGACAAGGGCAACAAGGTGAACATCAGCCTGATCGCCTACCGGACCGAGGACTACCCGCTGCTGGTGCAGGTGGCTACCGAAGAACGCGTCGCCGACCACTTCGCGCACCGGCAGCCGAGCAGGGTCACGCGCTACCTGCTGCCGAAGCTGGGCGCGATGAATTTCGTGCTGGACGACGTGCTGGATGGCGGCGTCAACGATTCACTGAATCTCGACATGCACGGCAAGGCGCTCTCGTTCCACCTGCTGACGATGCCGGTGCGGGTGGGTACCGGCGCTGGCTCTCCGACAACGACTCAGGACGCAACATGAACACACGACGAATGACGATGACGCTGGGCCTGGAGCTAGGCTTGGCCTTGGGCTTGGCGCTGGCAGGCCAGTGCGCCATGGCGCAAGGCGCGTACCCGAGCCGTCCGATCCGCATGATCGTGCCCTTCCCGCCCGGCGCCGCGACCGACATGGCGGCGCGTGTGATCGGACAGCAACTAGGGACGTCGCTCGGCCAGCCGGTGGTGGTCGAGAACAAGCCCGGCGCGGGCGGCTCGATCGCTGCGATGGAAGTGATCCGCTCGGCGCCCGATGGCTACACCCTGCTGTTTTCGTCGAACTCCGCGATCTCGTCCAACGTCGCGCTGCTCAAGAAGATCCCGTACGACCCGAACAAGGATTTTTCGCCGGTCGCAGGCGCCGGAGAGACCGCGCTGGTGCTGCTGGTGAAGTCCGGCTTCCCGGTGAAGGACCTGAAGGAGCTGATGACGTACGTCAAGCAGCACGCCGGCAAGGTAACGGCGGGCTACGGCTCGTCCAGCTCGCAGGTCAGCATCGCGATGTTGAACAAGCTGGGCGGGCTCGACACCCTGCCGGTCCCGTACAAGGGGATCCCGCTGGCGGTCAACGACGTGCTCGGCGGCACGCTGGACTACACCTTCGCCGACATCGGCAACGCGCTGGCGCAGGTCAAGGGCGGCACCATGCGGGCGCTCGGCGTCACCGCGCCGCGGCGAACGCCTCTCATGCCCGACGTTCCTGCCATCGCCGAAATCCTGCCGGGCTTTGACATCACCGCGTGGTTCGCCATCGTCGGCCCGGCCGGCATGCCCAGGGACGTGATCGACAAGTTGAACGGCGCGACCACGCAGGCCCTGAAGACCGGAGAGATGAAAGAGAAGCTGGCGCACATCGGGCTGACGCCCATGCCGATGCCGCCGGCGCAGCTCAAGACCTTCATCGGCACCGAGGTCGTCAAGTGGACCCGGTTGGTGAAAGACGCCGGCGTGGAACCGGAGTGACGTCATGACCAAGGTGATGCTGGTGACCGGGGCCAGCCGCGGCATCGGCGCGGAAATCGCGCTGCTGGCCGGACGCAGCGGCTACAAGGTCGGCGTCAACTACCTGCGC
>JAYUHN010000175.1:0-14456 GCA_043766965.1 Ramlibacter sp.
CGGCGTGGTCATCCGCACCAAGGTGGCGCAGATCCGCGAACAGGGGCGCTCGACCCAGGGCGTTACGCTGATCAACCTCGACGCCGGAACGCTGCTGGCCGGCATCGAAAAAGTGCTGGAGTCGGACGAAGACACCGGCAATGGCAATGGCGAGGGGAAAAACATTACTGAAGGCGAGTGACGCGGAACGCCATCCATTACGCGTCTCCATGCGAAAGGATTATCGTGGCACGAGTTTTTAATTTCAGCGCCGGCCCGGCGGTACTGCCGGAGACGGTCCTGCAGCAAGCCGCAGCCGAAATGCTCGACTGGCACGGCAGCGGCATGTCGGTGATGGAAATGAGCCACCGCGGCAAGGAGTTCATGGGCATCCATGCCGAGACCGAGGCCAGCCTGCGCGAGTTGATGGGTATCCCGGGCAACTACAAGGTGCTGTTCATGCAGGGCGGCGCCATCGGCGAAAACGCGATCGTGCCGATGAACCTGATCGGCGCCGGCGGCCGTGCCGACTACATCGACACCGGCGAATGGTCCAAGAAGTCGCTGAAGGAAGCCAGGAACTACTGCAAGGTGAATGTCGCGGCCAGCGGCGAGGCCGGCAACTTCACCTCGATCCCGAAGCAGGCCGGCTGGAAGCTCGATCCGGCGGCATCGTACGTCCACATCTGCTCCAACGAAACCATCGGCGGCGTCGAATACCACTGGACGCCCGACACCGGCGCGGTTCCGCTGGTGGCCGACATGTCGTCCAACATCCTGTCGCGCCCGATCGACGTCGGCAGGTACGGACTGATCTATGCCGGCGCGCAAAAGAACATGGGTCCGTCGGGGCTGACGGTCGTGATCGTGCGCGACGACCTGCTGGGCCACGCGCTGCCGATCACGCCGTCGGCGTTCAACTACCGGATGCAGGCCGAGAACGACTCGATGTACAACACGCCGCCGACCTATGCGATCTACATCGCCGGGCTGGTCTGCAAGCATGTCAAGGAGCGGGGCGGCCTGGTGGCGATGGAAGAACACAACCGGGCCAAGGCGCGGCTGCTGTACGACTACCTGGACGACAGCAGCTTCTTCAGCAACCCGGTGGCCAGGGAAGACCGTTCGCTGATGAACGTTCCGTTCAAGCTCAAGGACGAAAGCAGGGATGACGCCTTTCTGAAGGGCGCGCAGGCCCGGGGGATGATCCAGCTCAAGGGTCACCGCTCCGTCGGCGGCATGCGCGCTTCGATCTACAACGCCATGCCGATCGAAGGTGTGCGAGCACTGGTGCGGTACATGAAGGAGTTCGAGGCCCAGCATGGCTGACACCGGCGGGGCACCGTTCCGGATTCTGGTTCTCAACCACCTTTCGGAAAACGGCCTGCAACGCCTTCCGGCCGGCCGTTACCTCACCGGCAAGGAATTGGCGGAGCCCGACGCCATGCTGGTGCGGTCCGCGGACATGCACGGCATGGACATCCCGGCCAGCGTCAAGGCTGTCGGACGCGCCGGGGCCGGCACCAACAACATCCCGGTGCAGTCGATGAGCGCGCGCGGGATCCCCGTGTTCAATGCGCCCGGTGGCAATGCCAACGCGGTCAAGGAACTGGTGCTGGCCGGCATGCTGCTCGCGGCGCGCAACCTGGCGCCGGCGCTGTCTTTTGTCGCGGGCCTGGACCCGGCAGCCGCCGACCTGGACAAAACGGTCGAGAACGGCAAGAAGAATTTCGCCGGCTACGAACTGGCCGGCCAGACGCTGGGCGTCATCGGGCTGGGGCGGGTCGGCTGCCTGGTGGCCGACGCCGCGATCAAGCTTGGCATGGACGTCATGGGCTACGACCCGGAGATCACGGTGGAAGCAGCCTGGAGCCTGCCGGCCCAGGTCAAGAAGGCCGCCAGCGTCGCCGAAGTGTTGAAGAACGCCAACTTCGTCAGCCTGCACGTGCCGCTGGTGGACGCTACCCGCGACCTGGTCAACGAGCAGAACGTCGTGTCGATGAAGCCCGGCGCGGTGCTGCTGAATTTCTCGCGTGAAGGCGTGGTCAGCGACAGCGCGGTGCTCTCGGCGCTCGCCGCCGGCCAGTTGGGCTGGTACATCTGCGATTTTCCGGACGGCAGGATCCTGCGCCATCCGAAGGTGGTGGCGCTGCCGCACCTGGGCGCGTCGACGCGCGAAGCGGAGGAGAACTGCGCGGTGATGGTCGCCGACCAGCTGCGCGACTATCTCGAGCACGGCAACATCGCCAACGCGGTGAACTTCCCCGCCGTGGCGATGGCGCGCGAGTCGAATTACCGCGTGGCGATCGCGAATGCGAACGTGCCCAACATGCTGGGCCAGATCTCGACTGCCATGGCCCAGGCCGGATTGAACATCCACAACATGGTCAACAAGTCGCGCGGCGACATGGCCTACACCCTGGTCGATGTCGACAGCCCGGCGACAGAGTCCGTCATGGCCGCGCTACGCGCCATCGACGGCGTGCTCGCTGTCCGCTATTTGCCCCTCGCCTGAACCGCGCAAAAGGGCTCGAACCGTTACGGAGAGAAGATGCAACACGCTTTCGCCAACACCCTCAAAACCTTTCGCACTCCGTCCGGAAAGACCGGCAAATACCATTCGCTGCCGGCGCTGGCCCAGCAGTTTCCGAAGGTCAGCCGGCTGCCGGTGTCGATGCGGATAGTGCTGGAATCCGTGATGCGCAATTGCGACGGGCAGAAGGTCCACGCCGAGCACGTCCGCCAGCTCGCCAACTGGTTTCCGAATGCCGACCGGACCGATGAAATCCCGTTCGTCGTGGCGCGAGTGGTGCTGCAGGATTTCACTGGCGTGCCATTGCTGGCCGACCTCGCGGCGATGCGCAGCGAGGCAGCGCGCCTGGGCCTGCGCCCGGGATCGATCGAGCCGCTGGTGCCGGTCGACCTGGTGGTGGACCACTCGATCATGGTCGACTACTACGGCACGCCCGATGCGATCGACCTGAACATGAAGCTCGAATTCCTGCGCAACCGCGAACGCTATGAGTTCATGAAATGGGGCATGCAGGCCTTCAGCACGTTTGGCGTGGTGCCGCCCGGCTTCGGCATCGTGCACCAGGTGAATCTCGAATATCTTGCGCGCGGCGTGCACTGTCGTGACGATGGCGTGTATTACCCGGACAGCCTGGTCGGCACCGACAGCCACACCACGATGATCAATGGCATCGGCGTGGTCGGCTGGGGCGTGGGCGGCATCGAGGCCGAGGCGGCGATGCTGGGACAGCCGGTGTACATGCTGACGCCCGACGTGGTGGGCATGGAGCTGACGGGGCGGTTGCGCGAAGGCGTCACGGCGACCGACCTGGTGCTCACGGTCACTGAGATCCTGCGGCGGAAAAAGGTCGTCGGCAAGTTCGTCGAGTTCTTCGGAGAGGGCACGCGCACGCTGGCGCTGCCGGACCGTGCCACCATCGCCAACATGGCGCCCGAATACGGCGCCACGATGGGCTTCTTTCCGGTGGACGAACGCACCATCGACTACTTCCGCGGCACCGGCCGAACCGAGGACGAGATCGAGGCGTTCGAGGCGTATTTCCGGGCGCAGGACATGTTCGGTGTGCCGCTGGCCGGCGAGATCGACTATTCGCAGGTGGTCCACCTGGACCTCGGCGCTGTCACGCCGAGCTTGTCCGGGCCGAAACGGCCGCAGGACCGCATCGAACTGGGGCAGGTGAAAAGCCAGTTCGCTTCGCTGTTTTCGAAGTCACCGACCGAGAACGGTTTCAACCAGTCCCCGGATTTGCTGCTGACGCGGCACCTGGTGCGCCATGGCGGCGAGGCGGTCGACCAGAAGGTCCCGGCGAATCCGCCGACGCGGCCGGCGGCGCCTCGCTTCGAATACGAGATGGAAGCCAACAAGCCGACGCTGGCGTCAGCGCAGTTCGAGGCGCCTACACCGGACGTGTCGGTGCAGGACGTGACGATCGGCAACGGCGACGTGCTGATCGCGGCGATCACCAGTTGCACCAACACCTCGAACCCCGGCGTGCTGCTGGCGGCAGGCCTGCTGGCCAAGAAGGCTGTCGAGGCCGGGCTGCGAGTGCAGCCGCACGTCAAGACCTCGCTTGCGCCGGGATCGCGAATGGTGACCGAATACCTGACGCAAGCCGGACTGCTGCCGTACCTGGAACAACTTGGTTTTTCCCTGGCTGGTTACGGCTGCACCACCTGCATCGGGAACTCCGGCGACCTGACGGCGGAGATCAATGAGGCCATCACCAAGAGCGATCTGGTGTGTGCCGCCGTGCTCTCCGGCAACCGCAACTTCGAGGCGCGCATCCATCCCAACCTGAAAGCCAATTTCCTGGCCAGTCCGCCGCTGGTGGTGGCCTATGCCATCGCCGGCACGGTGCTGCGCGACCTGATGACCGAGCCGGTCGGCAAGGGCAGGAACGGGCAGGACGTGTGGCTGGGCGATATCTGGCCCACCAGCGACGAGATCTACGCGCTCATGAAATACGCGATGAATGGCAAGGCGTTCCGCGACAACTACGGCAAGGTCAAGACCGAACCGGGCGCGCTGTGGGAGAACATCCACGGCGTTTCGGGCGAGACCTACACCTGGCCGAAGAGCACGTACATCGCGGAGCCGCCCTTTTTCAAGGATTTCACCATGAAGCCGCCGGTCCACGCCGAAGCGGTGTCGGTGCGCAATGCCCGGGTGATCGCGATGTTCGGCGACTCGATCACCACCGACCACATCTCGCCGGCGGGCTCCATCAAGGAGAGCTCGCCGGCCGGGCAGTGGCTGCTGGCCAACGGCGTTGCCAAGCCGGACTTCAACAGTTATGGCTCCCGCCGCGGCAACCACGAGGTGATGATGCGCGGCACTTTCGCCAACGTGCGGATCAAGAACCTCATGCTGCCGCCGCTGGCCGATGGTTCACGCGAGGAAGGCGGGCTCACGATCTACCGCGGGCCGGACGGGCGCACCCAGAAGATGTTCATGTACGACGCCGCGATGAAATACATCGCCGATGGCCAGCCCACGGTGGTCTTCGCGGGCGAGGAATACGGCACTGGTTCGTCGCGTGACTGGGCCGCGAAAGGTACGCAGCTGCTGGGCATCAAGGCCGTAATTGCGCGCAGCTTCGAGCGAATCCATCGCAGCAACCTGGTCGGCATGGGCGTGCTGCCGCTGCAATTCCAGGGCAGCGACACCTGGCAGTCGCTGCGCCTGGTCGGCGACGAAAGGATCGACGTCGTCCCGTCGCCCGATCTGAAGCCGCAGAGCGAAGCAACGCTGGTGATCACCCGCGCGGACGGCGGTCGCCAGGAAATCAAGCTGATCCTGCGCATCGACACACCGATCGAGGTCGACTACTACCGCCACGGCGGCATCCTGCCTTTTGTCCTCAGGCAGCTGCTGGCTGCTTGAGGACAAAAGTCATGATCAATGGAATCGCCGCGCGACCGCGCAGCGAGGTCCTCCGACAGCTGCTGGCCGATTGAGGACAAAAATCATGGTCAATGGAATCGCCGCGCGACCGCGCGGCGAGGTCCTCAGGCAACTGCTGGCCGCGTGAAAAACGCCGGCTTTTCGGCGCGGGGCAGTTGCTTGAGAGCGTATTCCGCCTTCAGCGCATCGCCCTTGCTGGCATAGCGCGCGGCGGCAATCACCTTCACTGGCGGATGCGCTCGCGTGTACCGGGCGCCGCGCCCGAACACATGGCGGAAGAACCGCTGTTCGACGTCAATCGCGATGCCGGCGTAAAAGCTGCCGCCCTCGCATTCGAGCAGGTACAGCCACCACGGAGCGTGGGGCAATTTCACCGGCGGGCGTCGACGGCGTCTCCGCGCGCAGAGGTGAGACTGGGATGCGGCCAGCCGAAGGAGCGCTGCGTGCCCGCCGTAGCCCGTCCGGCCTCGAGCGCCGCTCGCAATGCCGGCACGACCTCCTGGGGGCGTTCTCCCAGCCCGCGCACGATGCAGATGCCGTCCGCGCCGCAGCGCGCGACCTGCTCGACTTCGTCGGCGCCTAGGATGCCGCCGATCGCCACGACCGGCGCGGGCGCCATGCGGCACCACCACGAAAGATTGTCCAGGCCCTGGGCCCGCCATGGCATCGCTTTTGTGAGTGTCGGCCAGACCGGCCCGCAGGCGATGTAGCGGGGGGCGAGCGTCGTCGCCCGGCACAGCTCCCACAGGCTGTGCGAGCTGATGCCGAGCGCCATGCCCGTCGCTTGCAGTGCCGAGCGCCCCGGGGCGCCAAGTGTCAGCAGGTCTTCCTGTCCCAGGTGGACCCCTTGCGCCCCAAGCTCGGCGGCCAGTTGCCAGTGGTCGTTTACGAAAAGCTCCGCGCCCGCAGCCTTGCAGGCAGCCACGCT
Organism: Ramlibacter sp.; assembly: GCA_043766965.1. Lineage (GTDB taxonomy): Bacteria > Pseudomonadota > Gammaproteobacteria > Burkholderiales > Burkholderiaceae_C > Ramlibacter. The sequence goes on from JAYUHN010000175.1 coordinate 6,345, forward strand.
GCGCTGGAAATCCCGGCGCAGTGTCTCGTGCCACGCCGCACTTGCGTTCGCAGGCATCTTGATCCGCAACTGCACCGTCTTCACGCCGGCGTCCAGGACCTGCGACAGGCGGTCCGCAGTGTCGACAATCGCATAGAGACCGAGCGGCCGTTCACGCCGGCGAAGCTGCGCGCAAAAACGCGGCTCCTCGCCCCACGACAGCTGCGGCAGCCATGCCGGGTCATCCACCCGCCAACCTGTCCCGTCGGCCATCGAAGCCAGGATGGCGGCATCGGCGGCGACGAATCCTTTGTCCATCGCGGCTGCGAGATGATGGGCGAAGCGTTGCGTGTTGCATGTTGGGTCGGAGCCCGCGGCTGGTACGGCCTTCGTTGCCGCAAGCCAGCCCCGTGCGTGCGGCGTGTCGATCCAGGTCAACGCATGGCCATCCTGCATCGCCGCGTTAACGATGCAGACCGATTCGGCCCCGGCTTGTCGAAGGCGCCCGGCCGCTGCCGGCGCCAGCACCGGGTCGGCGGACGGCCGGTCACCGAGCCACTGCTGCGTCTGGTCCAGCGACCAGGCCACCACCGCCGGAAGTGGCGAGCGGCTCACGGCAGGCTGCCGAGCATCAGCGGCTCGCCGCCCACCGGCGTGCTGGCAACCGCGAAGTCCTGGGCCGCCATGACGCCGGCCAGCCGCGCAATGCGTCCTGAATCGATCGCCAGCCGGAACGCGCGTGCCATCGCAACCGGGTCGCGCGCCTGGGCCACGGCGGAATTGAGCAGAACCGCATCGAACCCGAGTTCGAGCGCCTGCGCCGCGTGCGAAGGCGCGCCTATGCCGGCGTCGATGACCAGCGTGGTGTCGGGCAGGCGCTCGCGCAGGGTCCGTAGCGCGAACACGTTCAGCAGGCCCTGGCCCGATCCGATCGGCGCACCCCACGGCATCAGCAACGGGCAGCCGGCATCGAGCAGGCGGCGACAGCCGACCAGGTCGTCGGTGCAATACGGGAAGACGGTGAAACCGTCGCGCACCAGCTGGGTGGCGGCTGCGTGCAGTTCGAACATGTCCGGCTGCAGGGTATGTTCGTCGCCGACGACTTCGAGTTTCAGCCATGGCGTGTCGTACAGTTCGCGCGCCATGTGCGCCAGCTGCACCGCTTCGCGCGCGGTGCGGCAGCCGGCGGTGTTGGGCAGCAGGCGCGCGCCGGTGTCCGCCAGCGCCTGCTGGATGACGCCGATGAAGCCGTTGTCGCCGGCCGCCGCCAGCGTGCGCTTGAGGCCGACGGTGACGACCTGGGTGCCGGCCGCGACGATCGCGTCGCGCAGAATCTGCGGCGACGGATAGCCCGCCGTGCCGAGCAGGAAGCGGCTTTGCAGCGTTGTCTCACCCACCCGCCAGCCGTCCGCTGCCGTTGACGTTGCTGCTGGACTGGAATCAATCGTGCTCATCGTTTCGCCTCTTGCAATCATCCGCCCACGATGGGCTGGAACAGCAGTACCGCGTCGCCGTCCTGCAGCAGGCAGGCGTCGCGCCCGCCGCGCGGCACGAACAAGCCGTTGACGGCGGTCGATACCTTGTTCGGCTGGTGGTCGAGCGAAGCGACGAGCGCCGCGAGGCTGGTGTTCGACGGCACCGGATGCGGTTTGCCGTCCAGTGTCAATGTCACGGTGTCAAGCCTGTCCATGTGCGACCTCTGGAATGTGTTGCGCCGCCAGCCGGCATTCGCGCAACGCATCTTCCACCAGCGCCGGAGCGATCAGCCAGCCGTGGCGGAACAGCCCGTTGATGCGCACCCGGCCGGGCGTCGCTTCGATGCGCGGCTCGTTGTCCGGCAGGGCAGGCCGCAGGTTCACGTCGAGCCTCAGGATGCGTGCTTCCGCCAGCGCAGGCATCACGCTGTGCGCCGCCGACATCAGTTCGACCGCGCTGCGCAGGGACACCGGTCCCCGGTCCTCGCTCTCGATCTCGCTGGCGCCGACCAGCACCACGTCGCCGGGACGCGGCACCAGGTAGACCCGGTGCCGCGGATGGAGCAAACGCGCCGGGCGGGTCAATCCGTGGGACGGCGCATGCAGCCAGACGACTTCGCCGCGGACACCACGGACCGGCAGTTCGGGCTTGCTACCGGTCCCCCGAACATCGAAGACGATGTCGAAGCGCTGCCGGCTTCCGTCTTCGAAAACCAGGCTGCCCGGCTCCACGGCGACGACCTGGCGGCTCCAGTGCCAGTCGACCCGTTCGGCTTCGGCCTGCAACGCCAGCAACGTGGCGACCGGATCGATCTGACCTTCCCCCGGCAGCAGCCATGCATGCGCGGCGCCCTGCAGCGCGGGTTCGAGCGTCGCCAGACCTGCGGCCGACAAGCTTTCGGGTTCCGGCGTTCCGGCAAGAGCCGATGCCAACCGCGCCAGCACGCGCTGCGCCGCGCCAAGGTCGCTGCGGTGCGCCAGCAGCACGCTGCCGTCCGTCCTGAATTGGGGGGACGGATGCAGCTGTGCGACGATCTCGCGCCAGAGCGCGATCGAGCGCCAGCCCAGCGCGGCGACGCCGGCGGAACTGGTGTCCAGCTCCGCCAGCGGACTCAGCATGCCGGCCGCCGTGAAGCCCGCTGCCTGGCGGCCATCGAACGCAGGCTGCGCGTCGCGCGCCGGATCGAACACGCTGACCCGGTGGCCGGCGCGGCCGAGCCGCCATGCCAACAGGCGGCCCAGCAAACCGGCGCCGGCGATACCGATGGATGGGCCGCGCACACAGCTCATTTCATCACCAGCCCGCCGTCGACGAAGAGCACTTGTCCGGTCATGAAGCGGCTCCAGTCCGAGGCAAGGAAAAGCACCGGGCCGGTGATGTCTTCCGGCCGCGCAACCCGCCGCAGCGGCGTCGCCGCGGCAATGGACTCCCGGAAATCTTCCCGCGTTCCACTGCTGGCCTGGGTTGGATACACCAGGCCCGGCGCGACGCAGTTGACCCGGATGCCCAGCGGCCCGAGTTCGGCGGCCAGGTTGCGGCTGAAGCCGACCAGCGCCGATTTCGCGGTCGTGTAGTCGTGATAAGGCACGACCGGCCGCTCGACCAGGTCGCTGACGATGTTCACGATGCTCCCCTGCGCGCGCTGGCGGAAATGCGGCAGCACCGCCTTGCAGACGTTGTAAGCGCCGCCCACGGCGCCGTCGAACTGCGCCTGGTAATCGCTCCAGCTCAGCTCGCCGAACAACTGCCGCCGTTGCGGGTCGAAGGAATACGGCCGGAACGCGTTGTTCACCAGCACGTCGATGCGGCCGACCTCGTCCAGCGCGTGCTGGACCATCGCCTGCACCGCGGCCTGGGAGCACACGTCCCCCTGCACCGCCCAGCCATCGCCACCCACCGCCTTGCATCGCGCAACGACGTCGGCGGCCGCCGCCTCGTTGCCCAGATAGTTGACGATCACGGTTGCGCCCTCGACCGCGAAGGCCTTCGCAATCGCGGCACCGATGCCGCGGCTGGCACCGGTGACGAGCACGACCTTGCCGCCGAAGTTCATGGCGTCAGTCCTTGAGCGGGGCCAGCAGATCGGCGCTCACCACATCCGAGACCTTGATCGGGTGCTCGATCAAGCCCAGCGTCCGGTAGGCATCGGCCGCTTTCTGCAGCGAGTCGAGATCGAACGCGCCGAGCCCGTGCTGGCGGGTCCGCGGCGAGACGCTGGCGGCATTGCGAAGCCGGATCACCTCCAGGTTGGTCGCGCGGTCGGTGCCGTCGATCGCGCGCTTCATGGCCAGGCCAGCGGCCTCGTCCGGGCTGGCGATCATCCAGGCTGCGCTCTCGCGGAACGCCTGCAGGAAGCGCTTCAACACAAGCTTCCGCTGCTGGTAAGTCTGTTCGCGCACCACGAACAGGTCGCTCGAGACGTTCAGGGAATTCCGCACCTCCATCACGTCGACATCGCCGAGTCCCCTTCGCTTGCCCACCAGCAAGCCGGTGTCGGTGGCGGCGGTCGCGTCGACCTGCCCCTGCAACAGCGGCGCGAAGTTCAGCAGGCCGGTGACGACGATGGTGACGTCCGATTCCGCCAGCCCCGCCTGGTGCAGCAGGACCAGCAGGTTCTGGCGGGTGCCGCTCGAGAGGCTGTAGACACCGATCTTCTTGCCCTTCAGGTCCGCCGGTCGGTGGATGTTCGCAGACTTGAGCGACACCACGTTGAACACGTTCTGCGGATAGATGTCATAGATCGCGCGCAGCTTCTCGCCTTTGTCCAGCGCGGAAAAGAACGAGCCCGGATCGGTGAAGGCGACGTCGGCCTGGCCGGTGAGGATGTTGCGGATCGCGTCGCCCCCGCCCGAGCCCGAGACGTACGTCAGATCGATGCCGGCCGCCTTGAAGAAGCCCTTGTCTTCATCGACCAGCAGCGGTGTGACCTCCGTGATCGGCTTGCTCCAGCCCGCCACCGTGATCTTGTCGAGGCCCGGCGCCGTCTGCGCCTGCGCCGGCGGGCCAAGCGTCAATGCCATAGTCGATGTAATTGCGGCGAGGGCAATCCGGCGCGTGATGCGGTGGTTCATGGGAAGACTTTCATGACAGAGTGGTGTAAGGCCGCAGCAGCCGCTTTTCGATGGCGAGCGTCAACTGATAGAGCAGCATGCCAAGGACGGCGATGATCGCCAGCACCGCGAACATCAGCGGCGTGTCCATCATTCCCTGGGACGCGATGATCAGCGCGCCCAGGCCCTTGCCGGCCCCGATGAACTCGCCGACGACGGCGCCGACCAGCGCCAGCACCACGGCGACCCGCAGCCCCGCCAGGATGCCCGGCAGGCCGGCTGGCAGCTTGAGCCGCAGCAGGGTTTGCAATCGGGTGGCCCCCAGCATGCGAAACAGCTCCAGTCGCTGCCGATCGGCCTGTTGCAGGCTGGTGACCGTGTTTTCCATCAGCGGAAAAAAGCAGATCAGCGCGGTGATGAGCACCGTCGACGTCATCCCGAAGCCGAACCAGACGATGAACAGCGGCATCAGCGCCAGCTTCGGGATCACCTGGCTCACGACCACGTACGGTTTGAGGAGCAGCGCAAACAGCGGCGATTCCGCCATCGCGACGCCGCTGGCGAAGCCGATGGCGCAGCCGGCGACCAGGCCCGACACCAGCTCGAACCCGGTGGCGGCGATGTGCGGCCAGAAGTAGCCGCTGGCAAGCCCGCTCCATAGCGATCGCAAGACGGCGGACGGCGCCGGCAGCACCAGCGATGAGACGCCGGTGCGCCGGGAGCCCAGCTCCCACGCCGCGAGCAGCGCGACCAGCAGTGCGACCGCCAGCAAACGGGTTTGCGTGCTGCCCGGCTTCATGCGGTCGCCATGTCCATGGCTTCGCGCACCTGCTCGCAGTGGCGGTTGAACGCTTCGCCGTAGCGCAGAGACGGTGTGCGCGATCTCGGCAGGTCGATGCGGATGTCCTGCACGACGCGGCCGCTGTCCATCACCGCGACCCGGTCGCCGAGGTAAACCGCTTCGCCGATGTCGTGGGTGACGAACAGGACGGTGGTCCGGCGCATCGCGCACATGTGAAGCAGGTCGTCCTGCAGCTCGCCGCGGGTGATCGCGTCGAGGGCCGCGAACGGTTCATCGAGCAGCAGCAACCCGGGTTCCAGAATCAGCGCCCGTGCCAGTGCGACCCGGCTTTGCTGTCCGCCGGAAAGCTGCCGGGGGTAGTGCTGCGTGTGCGCCGACAGGCCGAGCAGGTCGAGCAGCTGCCGCGCCCTGGCGATTTCTTCCGGGGTCGGCGCATGCCGCAGCGAGGCGGGAAGGAGCACGTTGTCGATCACGCGCAGCCAGTCGAGCAATGTGGGCGACTGGAACACGAAACCGAGCAGCGGCCCCGGCGCAATCAATTCCTGTCCGTGCAAGCGCACGCTTCCGGTGTCCGGGTGCAGCAGGCCGGCCGCAAGTTTCAGCAGCGTCGTCTTGCCACAGCCGCTGCGGCCGACCAGGCAATGGAATTCGCCTTCGCCGATGCGCCAGTCGACGCCGCGCACGACCGGCGGCCAGCCCGGGAAGGTGAAGCCGACGTTGTTGAATTCGAGGAAGGCGGTCATGCTGGCGTCAATGCGCGTACGGGGCAAGCCTGTCGGCGGCGAGTTCGGCGGACTGCTCGATCCCGACTATTCGCACGAGGTCCAGCAGGTTGAAGCGGCCGTCGTGATGCCAGCCCGCTTCGGGTGACGTCATCGATCCGATCGCGCTGATGCGCGTTACGCCCGCGGCGCCGAGCAATTCAGAGAGCCGGAACAGTTCGGCCGGCGCCGCCGCGAGCCCCACGGTCTGCAGCAAGGCACGATGGGCAGCGACCAGTGGCACGACATCCTCCAGGGCGTCGACCGCCACGACCTGGACGGTCCGGTTTGAGCTGGTCGGGCCAAAGGCCTGCAAGGTGTCCGCGTAGGCAACGCCCCACGGGGCGTCGTCGTGTCCGATCAGCGTGTCATGGCCATCCGACAGCGACCGAAGCTCCTTCGATTGCCGCCAGCCCGCGACCGCGGCCGCATCTTCGAGCTCGAGCACGCGGCGCGGGAAGCGCTGCTGCAGGTTGGCCAGTTCACCGCCCAGGTAATGCGCGAAGTCGCGCGGCGACACCGTGCCGCCTCGCTCGACGTAGAACAGGTGTGGCGAATAGCAGCCTTGCTGGTCGTAGCGCATCACATCCCATGCCGCCAGCCGTGCCGTCGCCGGGGCACGCGCCGCGTCGAGGGCCGCGACGCCGATCAGACCAAAGCCCAGCTTGTGGCCGTGCGCAAGGAAGCGAGTGGTGACCGGCAGCCGGCGGCGGACGGCGTCCAGGGATGAGTTGCTGCCGTAGGCTAGCACGACCTCGGCTTCGGCATAGAGCGAGGTTGCCTGCTGCTCGTCGCCACCTCGCCACCACACGACGGCCAGGCAGTCCGCCAAAGGAGGGTGTACCTCCGCCAGCAAGCGCGCGAACAGTCCCGCGAACAGCGGCTCCGCACTTGGCAGCTTGCCGATGTTGCCCGCCTTCACCAGCAGTCCGCAGACCAGGCTCCACAGCGGCAGTGCCGGGACATTGCCGGCCCAGAGATGCACCAGCAGGTCCGGTCCGAACGCCTTCGCGGCTCCGCCCTTGGGCCCCGGCTGGAATTCATCCAGCACTTTTGGATTGCCGAAGTCTTCGGCGACAAAACGCTGCAGTTGGGGGGCGCGGAAGGTCTGGAACAACGAGGTCAGTCCCAGTCGCACCATTTCGCTGTCGTAGCCGGTCGCGATCGGCAGCAGCCGCTCGGCTTCCCGGCGGTATGGATCGGATGGATCGAGCAGGCGCCCGATCGCCGCGTCGATCACCGCGATGATCTGTGACACCGTCATCGTCTTCAAGTGCAGGCGGCTCGCTTGCTTGACCCGCCGCGACAGCGCGGTCATCTGTTCTTCGGTAAGCACCGGAACGGACACTTCGAGCCGCGAGGCGCCGGACCCGAACGACAGCGTTTGCCATTGAAGATCGGCGGCGGCCAGGCCTGGCAGGTAACCGGCGACCGCGCGCAGAGTGGTCATCGTTGCGCCGCCTGGATGAATTCCTCGACCGCCAGCGAACAACCCCTGGCCTGCGCGCCCTCGGCGCGGCCCAACAGCAGAAAACCGCCCTCCACCGCGACACCGACGTCTTCGGTCAGGATGGTCGTGACCGAATTGAAGTTCGCCAGGTCGCAGTGGACCAGGATGCCGCGCTCGCCCGCCGGCACGTCGCGACCGGTCGACGGATCGACCAGGCGGGAGCGGATCCAGTGCGGCCCGGACTTGACCGAAGGCACGACGGCATTGCCGTTGTCGTAGAACTGCGTGCTCAGCTCGGTCATGCCGTACATGTTGATGCAGCTCGAGCGACTGACGCCGAGGATCTTCGACATCCCCGCGTAGAAGCTCTCGAGCGGCAGTTCGCGCGACTGTCCCTTGAAGCCACCGGTGTCGAGGACGCGGCTGCCGGCTGGCAGCCGGAACGCGATGCCGCGCTGCTGCAATTGGTCCATCAGGTGCACGAAGCTGTAGGTCGCGCCCAGCAGGGCATACGGAATGCCGGTGCGTTCGGCTTCACCGAGCGCATCGCAGATGCCGGACGTATCGAGCCCGGTTTCGCGCACGAAGTACCGG
>JAYUHN010000176.1:0-2012 GCA_043766965.1 Ramlibacter sp.
TCGAGAGTTACGGAATCGAGATCCTGAAAGTCCAGGAGATCAGGGGCTACGAAACGCCCACGGCGATTGCGAATGCGCCTTCGTTCATCAAGGGCGTGATCAATCTGCGTGGCGTGATCGTTCCCATCCTGGATCTGCGGATCAAATTTCAGCTGGCGCATGCGAACTACGACGAGTTCACGGTCGTCATCATCCTGAATATCGCGGGCCGGGTCGTCGGCGCCGTCGTCGACTCGGTGTCGGACGTTGTCACCCTCGACGCCGGTTCCATCCGGCCAGCGCCCGAGTTCGCGTCATCGGCATTCGACACGAAATACATCACCGGCCTGGCTGCGGTCGAACTGCGGCTGCTCATTCTGGTGGACATCGAAAAGCTCATGACCGGATCCGATATGGCGCTCGTCGACAGCGCCTTGAACCAGACGCTCTCTGGCAACTGAATCAACAACTACAAGCAAGGAAATGGAAATGGCGCATTCTGTGAAGACCGGTTTTCTTCGTGGCATCAGCATCCGGGCCCGGCTGGCCCTTGCGTTCGCCGTCCTGATGCTCTTTTTAGTGATGATGGCGGGGGTGGGCGCGTGGCGTCTGGCCGAACTCGACCGCGTCACCACCCAGATGGCAACGGTAAGCCTGCGGATCGAGCGTGTCGTCGGCGAGTGGTTCGGCGAAACGAAGTCGAACGCGGTTCGCGCAGTGGTCCTGACCCACTCGGCTGATCCGGACCTGAAGCGGCTGCTGACTCCGGCAATGGAAGCGACCAGCAAGCGGATTTCCGAGCTCCAGAAGGAAGTCGAGTCTCTTGTCACCAAGCCCCGCGCCAAGGCCCTCTTCGATGAAGTCGGGGTCAAGCGCAAGGCTTATCTCGACATGCGCAAGTCGATCATTGAAAAGCAGAAGGCGGGGCTGGCAGCCGAGGCAAGCACATTGGTCGAAACCGCCATGGTTCCCGCGATCAACACGTACGTCGATTCCATCAAGAACCTGGTTGACTTCTACACCCACGAGGTCGAAATGGACGCGGCTGCCGCGCAGGCCACGGCGATTTCCGGCCGCAACATGCTGATCGGATTCACGGTGGCCGGTGTGCTGCTTGCTTTCCTGTTTGCCTGGCGCATCACGAAATCGATCACGGCCCCCATCAGGGAAGCCGTTGCCGGAGCGCAGCGCGTCGCCGGAGGCGACCTGACTGTGAAGGTTGAGGCAGGCGGGACCGACGAAACCGGACAGTTGCTGCATGCACTATCGGCCATGACCGATAACCTTCGCGCACTCGTTGGCGAAGTGGCAACCGGGGCCCACACCGTCTCGGACACCAGCGCACAGATTGCCCAGGGCAACCTGGACCTGTCGCAGCGGACCGAAGAGCAGGCAAGCACTCTGGAGGAGACGGCCAGCTCGCTGGAAGAGTTGACATCGACCGTGACCCAGAACGCACAGAACGCCCGCAAGGCAAGCCAGTTGGCCATCGGTGCGTCCGACGTGGCACGCAAAGGCGGCAGTGTGGTGAGCCAGGTGGTCACGACCATGACCGGCATCTCGGAATCGTCCAAGAAGATTGCCGACATCATCAGTGTCATCGACGGCATTGCCTTCCAGACCAACATCCTGGCACTCAACGCCGCGGTGGAAGCGGCCCGGGCCGGAGAACAGGGCAGGGGCTTCGCGGTCGTGGCGGCCGAGGTGAGGAACCTGGCTCAACGCAGCGCGGCGGCGGCGAAGGAAATCAAGACGCTGATCGGTGACTCGGTCGTCAAAGTGGATGCGGGCAACAAGCTCGTTGACGCAGCGGGCAAGACCATGGAAGAGATCGTGAGCTCGGTCAAACAGGTCAGCGACCTGATCGCCGAGATCGCTGCTGCCAGTCAGGAACAGAGCGCGGGCATCGAACAGGTCAACATGGCCGTCACGCAGATGGACCAGGTGGTGCAACAGAATGCCTCGCTGGTCGAAGAAGCGACGGCGGCTACCGAATCGATGAAAGAGCAGGCTGGCTCGTTGCTGCAGATGGT